>NZ_AULM01000002.1:300000-390189 GCF_000422285.1 Desulfatiglans anilini DSM 4660 | reverse complement strand
GGCGAGAGGGTTTTCTCCTTGACCTCCCTTCCCCCTGAGATCCAGAAGATCGTCGCGACCAGAACCGATGTCCCCGCCTACCTATTGCCTGATCTCGCTCCGGAAGCCGCCCTGGCCGCAGCGACGAAGGCGATGGGTGAGTGCTCTCTATATAATAAGGAGGCGCTTACCCCGCATCATTCACACCCGCCGATCGGGATGGACGTCCTGCGCGACCGAAAAGTGCAGGAATGGACGCGCATTATCCAGGAGGCCATGAGTGTCCCGAAAGGTCACAAAAAGCGGGCGTGGATCGAATTCGTGGCGGCCAAGCATGGCGTTGCCTGGCAGACAGTTTACCGCAAAATCAAACGGTATGAGAAGCGGGGTCTGGCCGGCCTGAAACATACCAAGAGCACGAAAAGCCAGCCCAAGACCTGGACTCCCGAGGCGGTGGACTTCTGGTGTGGTCTCTGTCTCAAGAAAGAGCACCGTAAGCTCGATAAGAACATCCTTTACGCCATCCTCAGGGAAGAAGCTCAAAAGCGTGATTGGCGTACCGGCGGATATGAAAGCGCCCTGTGGTGGTTCCACAAGCGCGTCAATCCACAGCTCCTGGCCCTCCAGCGCGGAGGCCTCCGCGCCCTCGACAACGCCCTGCCCCCTGTCCTTAGGGATTATTCGGACCTCAACCCCTTCGAGATGCTGGTTGGGGATCAGCACCGGTTCGACTTCTGGGTCGTAGATGATGATACGGGGGAGGTGTTCCGGCCGGAAGGTTATTTCTGGCAGGACCTGCGAACTCGGCTCATCTACGGGGGGACGGTGGACCGCAAGTACGACAGCTACCTGATTGGCTTGGCCCTCCGCATGGGATTGAAGATCTGGGGTGCCTTCGACGCCATCTACACCGATAACGGCAAGCCCGAGCTCAGCCGCTACGTCATGGGCGTCATGGCAGATATGCGCGCGGTCGGCCTTTCGGTGCATCCCGAAATGGACGCCCCGGTCGACTGCACCGGTGTGGATCCGGAGCTCTTGAACCCCTGCGCAATCCAGCCCGGCACACACCGGAAAGCCATCGTCCGAAACGCCAAGGCCAAAATGATCGAGGGGACGTTCAGCAACCTCGAATCAGTCCTGCGAAATACTTTCCGCGTGCCCGGCCAGGTCAAGCGGCTTGGTGGGCCGGCCGAGGAAAACGAAGTCGACCAGAAGGAGATCGACCGCCTGGCCCGGGAGGGGAAACTCCTGACCTTTTGGGAATTTGCGGCCACCCTCATGAAGGCGATGGACCATTACAACAGCCAGAAAGCGCATCGAGGCGTTCTGAAGGAGTGGATCGGCAAGCCGAAGCCCAAGAGTGCAACCCCGATGGATTGCCTGCGGCGTTGCTACATGGATGGCTGGCGGCCCGGGAAGGTCTCGGATGAGGCCATCGACCTGATTTTCCTCCCCAGGGCCAATCGCGTGATCGACCGCGGCCGGATCCGCTTCCGAAATGAAATCTACGAGCATGAAGACCTGATAGCTCTCTCGGGGTCGCGGTGCGAATGCCGGTACGACCCCCTGGATCCGGATTGGCTCATGGTCTTCCAGAATGGCCAGTATATCGCCCCGGCCCGGCCGGTGGTCTACTCGAGCATGAAGGATACTGCCCTTGCCAAGATGAAGATTGAAGAGAAGCGCCGCCGACGGAAGGGTTTCATCCTCGAATACCGCCAGCTCACATCCAAAATACCCGATTTTATGGAGTATTCGAAAACCCCGGAGATCGAACGGGCGGCGGCCATCATCGGAAGAGAAAAGCGCCGGGTCCTGGAGGAACGGCAGGCCGTGTTGCCTCCGCCGGCAGAACAACTGGCTGAGGAAGTCGCCAAGATCGAGAGTTATCAGCCGCCACGGCCGCTTTTCCAAAGCGAGGCCGAGCGGTACCGCTGGATCCTCGATCAGCAGCTGGATGGGCAGACGATCGAGCAGGACGATGCCGGATTCATGGCCGCCTTCGAGGCCAAGATGGATCCGGACACCAGGGAATATTGGGAACTTTATCAGGAAAGCATCGGTATGGCCGGAGGGAAAGGCGCATGAAGGACGTATTCATCCCCACACAGAATTTTCAGAACTTCCAGGAACTTTGTCAGGAGCTACTGGCATCTTCGATCGGCGTTGACCTGGCCGTGGTCCTTGGTCCCTACGGCCGAGGAAAGACGAAGATCGCCGAGCGTACTGTCGCGATGAACCCACAGGTGCTCTACGTATGCTTCGAGCCGCGCATGAGTCTGGCGGGGCTGATCCGGGAGGTCGCCTTCGCGGTGGCCGGGATCCGCCCCCGGGGAACGGATGCCTGCGTGGAGGCGATCGCTGATGAGCTCGGGCGCCAGCGGCGCCTGATTCTGGTTGATGAAGCCGACCAGATGACCCTGAAGCACTTGAACCAGCTGCGGTCTTTCCACGATCTCCACCATGTCCCGATCGTGCTTCTCGGGGAGGATGCCCTCCACAGAAAGCTCGGGCGGGAGGGACGGCTTCTGAGCCGTGTGCGTGAGGTGCTGAAACTCGCCCCCCTCAGCCATTCGGATGTGGTTGTCTTCTACCGGAAATCCCTCGACCTGGCGTTAAAACCCGAGCAGTCGGCGCGGATCCTGAGGCACGCCAAAGGTGACTTCCGAAACGTGGTCAAAGACGCCATCCGCCTCGAACGGATTATGCGGTCGAGCGGGCTCAAGGACCTGGATGACGCGGTCATCGAGGAGGTCTTCCAATGATGAAGGCAGGCATTACAGACCGGGTGAGGGCAGCAGCCAAAAAGCTCGGGAAATTTCGTGCAGCGGATATCGGTACTGCCCTGGCCGTAAAGGAGTACGGGGAACTCAAACAGATCCGCTCAGCAATCAGGGAATTACGGAAGGCCGGAGAGATCGAGTGCGTGGAACCAGGGGTTTACAGGTGCCTGAAGATTATCGAAGGTTCGCCGGTCCGGCGCCGGATCTTCCGCGCTATGCATGTAAGGGGCACGTTTTCCGTCCGGGATTTGGTGCTTCTAACGGATGCGGACAGCAGTTACGTGCGCAGCGTGATCAGAAAGCTCATTCAGAACGGAGCGTTGAGGGTTGCGGGCGACAGACCTGCTCCCTCGGGGGCCAGAGAGAGGACTTACCAGGTAGGGAACAGGGACCGGTTTTTTCTCGATTACGTAAAGGAGGCCTCATGAAAGAGGTGCACAAAGAACAGCTCGAGCGGCAGAGGAAAGGGCTCTTGGCCCTGGTGCACCTGGCCAAGAAGGACCTCGGACTCTCGGAGGAAATCTACCGGAGCGCTCTGGCCGCCTATGGGGTGGGATCAGCCGCCGCTATGAGCATCCCGGAACTGAAAGACCTGGTCCGGCACTTCGAGAGCTGCGGTTTCGAGCGGAAGGTCATTCGCGAACGAAGGAAAACGGATCGAACCCGGCGTTAGGCCCGGGCCCTGCAACTGCGAGCGATGGCCGAAGCCGAGCAACTCGATCGGGACGGTGAGAAGCGCCTCCAGGGACTCGTCCGGAGAATCTGCGGCGTGGACCGCCTCGACTGGTGCCGGGACCCAGGCAAGCTTGAACGTCTCCTGGCAGCTATGAGGAACATCAGGAATTTGGAATCAAACAGCAAGGAGGTAGCCCTATGAGCAGGAAAAGCTTTCAGAATTGCATCCCCATCGGGATGGCAGCCTATTGCCCGGATTGCCAGGTTATCTATGACGCGGGGCGGTATTTCAACTGCCCCTGCTGTGAGGGGCGTGAGCGGGCTTTCGTCGCCAAATGGATCGATCGCGAAAATGACCAGGCATCAGAGCGGATCGTCAACACCACGAACCCCAGCCGGCTTTCGAGCGTCTTGAGCGAAACCTTGGTGGTGCCACTGCTCAAAAGCGCGGCTCGTTAATGCCTTCGCGGAGGTGTCTCGAAATGATCTCTATGAGCAAGCATGCCAGGGACCAGTGGGTTGAGCGGGTTGGCACGCCTCCGCCGGCCGCCGGGCGGATCAAACGGATGCTTCGACAGGCGATTGTCATCCAGAAGCAGAGAGAGCTCTTTACCAGGATTGGCGCGCCGTACCGGCTTCTCAGTTCCTATTGGTGCCCGCAGGAAGCCGTCATCCTCAAGGTGGATGAATCTTGCGGGAAAGTTGTGACGGTGCTCGGTCCACAAATGCGGAGGGATTTCAAGTGATCAAGATTGGCATAACCGGGACGCATGGAGTGGGGAAAACGACCCTTGCGAGGAAACTTGCCTGGATGATCCAGCAACAATGCGGCATGAGCGCCGGCTTGGTCACGGAGATTGCCAGGACATGCAAATTCAAATTGAACCACGAGGCTACCCCGAGGGCTCAGCAATGGCTCTTTCACCGCCAGTTCGTGGCCGAAATCGACTATGGGGCCGAGTGTCACGCCCTGGTGTGCGACAGAACCGTGATCGATCCTTTGGCTTACGCCCAGGTGAACGGAATGCACGAGTTGGTCCACAGCTGCATGCCGACGGCTCTCGCCTGGATGGAGACCTATGACGCGCTGATATTCATGGTGCCGAATGGCAAACCGATTGTTGAGGACGGTTTCCGCGATACCGATCCCGTCTGGCAACTCAGGGTCAATGGGGTCATTGCCGGGTGGCTGGATGCATGGAGCCTCCCTGTTCGAAGCCTGACCCTCGAGCAGGCGGATGATTTGACCTTGGAGTACTGGGCGGCATCGGCTGCCGATGGCCCCGCCAGATTGCGTGAAGCAATGGGCTGCCAGCCCCTGGGGGACTGTGAGGACAAGAGCATGCCATCCCTAGACGAAATCCTCAATGGACCAGATGCCTTTCGATGTGAACGATTCGGTACCCGGATGCTGCGCAAGCGGTGCGTTGAGAGACAGAAAGAGCGAAACGGCAGTTATTCAAATGCCCCAAGATGGCCCGAATGCCAGGGCTGCCCTCAGGGAAAGCAGATCCTGGACGAGAGCTTGGCACACAAAGGGAAGGAGCAAAAGGCTATGACAAGACAATTGTGCAAGGTGGAAGGGTGTGAGTATGTCGCGAAGGCGCGGGGATTTTGTGGAAAGCACTACGACGCCTGGCGCGCCGGAAGACTCGACGGCTTTGGCCCCTTTATCCCCCTGACAAAAGAGACCGAGGCCGACCCGGGCTCTTCATCTCGACTTGAAAGAATACCCAGATGTGGTTGAAAAGCTGAACAAAACAGCTGTCAAACAGGTCAGGACGGTTGAACACCAAGCGATCTTCTACATTTTGAAAGGCCTGCAGACGGATGCGGTAAATGCCGAGGGCGGGAAATGAAGATCACCTGCCCTTATTGCGAGCGTGCCTTCGATGTCGACCAGGTCGATGATGCGGAGCTTTGGCGGGAGCGTGCCGAGATCGCGGCCAAGCTTGGCCCTGCCTGGCGGATCGCCAACGAATATGTCGATTGCTTCCGGCAATTCACGACCAGCCGGGTCAGCCTCAAAAAACGGGTACGGATCCTCTGGCGAATGGTGAAACTGTGGGAAGCTTGCGAATTCGAGTATGACGGAAAACGTTACCGCACAGATAAGCGGCGGATTATGGAGGCCTTGGAAACGGTCTGTAACCTGGAAAAATGCGGGTTTCAAAATGACAACTACCTCAAGAGGGTGATGATGCAGGCTTCCGAGCGAGTCAGTGCCCAAGGCATGACAGCCAAAGAGGAGCAAGATCGAGAAGAGAAGCGCCGCCAAACCGCCCTTGAACGTAGCAAATCTGCGGCAGCCTCAGAGAAGGTTCTTCAGGGGATAACATTCGAGGAATTCAAGAAACGTCATGCCGACAAGGAATTTCCCATCAAATTCCTGCGGGAATGAAAGCAGAAAGGCGGTCCCTATGACTTTTTGGCAATTGAGTGTTCTCGCTGCGGTGCTCTTCATGATCGGAATGATATGCCTTTGGCGGGCATCGAGGGGGACAAAAGTGTTCCGCTTGGTGGACGAAGGGCTGGTAGAGAAAAACGGTCGCCGTTACTGCCCGTATTGTGGGGCTGACCGGGGGAAAGGAGGCGTAGAAAATGCGCGCGAATGATTTTGGATATTCCAATGGCTACCACGACAAGCGCTTGACCAAGGCCGAAAGCGCCTTTGTCAGTGTGCTCTGGGACCACGTCGGCTACGAAAACGCCATTTCAGGCGACGATCTCGCCAGGCTTTATTCCCTAAAGCTTGCGGGCTTCCAGCCTTCAGACAAGAAAGACCTCGACCTGTGGAAACGGGATTGCAGGCTGATGCACAATCACCTCCTGAAGGAACATAGCCATATCCCGATCCTGAGCCGGGCAGGCATTGGAGGCGGCTACTGGATCGCGGCAGATGAGGGGGAAACGACTCGTTTTTACGATGCCTTTCGAAGCCGTGGGTTGACGGGGCTTATCAAGGCGAGCCGCGGCAAGAAAGCCGCATTGGTTGATTTGGTCGAACAGCTATCATTCCAATTCGATGATCTTGTGGATAAAACAGGGTTGCCGGCGCCGGCCAAAACCGGCAAGAGCGTGCAGACTCCCGTGGAGGTCGTCGATGTCTTCCTGGAGCGGATGACCCAGAATCCGGAGCGGTTCTCCGAAGGCCTCCGGAAACTCGGGCGAAAATATGGAACTATCCTGCTTCCGAAAGCCCAGGTGGAGGCCATGCGGGCTAAAGCGGCGGAGCTCCAACAGCTCGTAAGCCAGATTGGGGTATAGAGAATGACCAAAGTAGAATGGGACGTTGTCGAAGGAAGGTTGAGAAACGTATACCATCCAGTAAAGTTGAACTGTGATGGATTCATAGTGGGTTTAAGCCTTGTTCAGCTGGCTATCTACAGAAACGTTATCGCTATTCTCTCGGTTAACGGATGCTTTATGGGTAAATGGATACTGGAAGACTGTGAGGAGCGGCGGCGGTTTTTGCGTCCAAGAGTTACTTCGGCTTTCGATTACCTAAGGAAAGATAGGCGCATTTCGAAAAAACTACTCAAAACAGTTGGGGTTGATCCTGAAAAGAGGGTCACCAGTTATTGGCCATACTGGACATCATTCAGCTCATTGAAACGTCATTTAATAGCGAATAACGAGTCTATTGTGCTGATTGATCAGAGCCATAAGGGAAATGTCATTTTTGGCAAGGAGGAGAAGAAATGAAAAACGGGCAGAGCACGGGGATACCACTGGATCGGTGTTCCGGGAAATTTACAATCACAGACGGTGAGCTGTTCTTGAATATTGGAAAGATCGCGGATAGGCATAACTTCCCCAAATATCTCACTCTCCCTTGGCCAAGGAAGGAGGCAATCCTGCTTTTCACGCAGATGTCAACGATCTGGCCCGGCTGCAATCAAACACACCAGAAAAGGACCTACATGCTGACTGGGTTTGTTCCATTTGCACTTTTTAGAAGTATTTTCCAGCATAGGCAGTCAAAGCACCTTGGATTACTCCCTGAAGAATCGGTTTGGAAAACTGGCCGATTGCATTCAGAAAACCCCCTTTCTCTTCTGGAGGAAGCGATTCAGCATGTTCTTTCAAGAGATTCAGAAAGCTTTCCACATCAGGACGAACGGTAATGGTCCTCTTAATCGCGGTTAAGCCGCCATCCTCCGCGAGGAAATCCAATCCTTCAGCGGTGATCTTGAACTGCGATAAACCGCCATAAACCGGATTGAACTGCACCAACCTATGCTCGCGCAAATAGTTGATGTTTGCCCTGAACGTTGGATTCCCTTTAAATTCCAGAATCTTCTTTTCGTCAAGAGCATTCGGGTAAATTTTTTGTAACTCAAGGAGCATTTCACGCTGAAACCCCCTATCAAGCACGCTTTCTGTCATGAGATCCTCCTATTCTCTGGCAGCATCCAAATCTGCGTAATCCTGGAACGGAAATCTACCATGCCACTGAAACATATTCTGCGACAAAATCACATAAAAAACCTGTTTTGCGCAAAAATTTTTGCTTGATTTTTCTTTTGTCTTTGATACCGTACTAAGAAATCTAACATTTCGGGAATCCCACCTTCCATTCTTCTATGGGCCCGGCATCCAACTGATCGTTGTTACTTTCAGGATGCCGGGCCTTGTCTTTTGGCCCTCTACTCATTCACGACCAACCCCCGAGAAGGGCGATGACCACCGTAACCGGCTGAGGAAGCCGCGCAACTTTCTCGTGATTGCCGTCCGGCCGAGCCCTAGCTGCGCATGATAACGGCTGTCGTGGTGTTTGTGCCACGGCAGCCCTCCATCAAAAAGAGAGGCCGGTATGAGCAATGATCGCCATGAGCGTTTCGCATGTAAGTGCTGCGGCACCAACCTGATCGATCCACGCATCGAGGGAATCGTCTCCCGCATGGAAGGTGATTTCTGCCAAGCGTTGATTGTCACATCGGGCTACCGCTGCCCGAGCCACAACGCAAAGGTAAAGGGGTCTCCCACTTCGAGTCATTTGCGGGGCCTTGCGGCCGATATCTTTTGCCCGGATTCGCGCTCGCGCTTCCAAATTGTTGAATCGGCACTGAAGCACGGTGTTACCCGTATCGGCATTGGCAAGAATTTCATTCACATCGACATCGACCGGCAGAAAGACCCGCAGGTGATCTGGCTTTATTGACCGGCCGAAGGGAGGGCATGAGATGGGAGAATGGGGATTTGCGAAAAGAGCGGAAAAGAGTGCGGACAAGGTGATCAAGGGCCTCGCCGCAGGGTTGGTGGCGCTGATTATGGTCTCGGTGATCGGGGTGTTTGCTTTCCAGGGTTGCGCCGGAAAGGAGATGGCCCCCGAAACTCAGACGTTGATCTTCCGGGAAGCCGGGTTCAATGCGGCCACATATGCGCTGAAGGACCAATCCCGTGAAACCGTCCTGAAGGCCGAAATAGCTGTCGAAGGGGCTCAGGCTCTAATGGGTGACTCGGATCCCCACCAGGTGGCACGACTGATTCTCGATTTCATCGACGAATTTCCACTGGAGGACAAACACGAGACTGCGGTCGTGAGCGCTGCCCGACTGCTGGAAGGGCTGCTTACCACAGATATCCAGATCCCGGAGAACTACCAGCATTCAGCCGAGGCCGTCAAGGCGTTTTTGGAGGGGGCATCGGAAGGGATCGAGCGTCTGAAAACAAAGGCGTGACGATGCAATATGCAGAACTGAGACCGCAAATCAAAACCGGTGACGCGATCCTCTGGAAGAGCCGCGGGGCGATCCCCTGGCTCATTCAGAGGTTTTCTGCCTTCTCCCACGCGTCGCTGGTCGTCCGGCTCGATCGGTACGAGGAGTTCACCGACCGGATATTTCTGGTCGAAGCCTTGGCGGCCGGGGTGCAGCTCCGACTGTTAAGTGAAAGGCTCAAGAATCATCGAGGGGAGACGTTCTGGTTCAAACCGATCGGGTTATCGCACTCAGCCAGAACACGTATCGGAACCTCGGCACTCGATGTTTGCGCGAGGGGGATCCCATACGATTATGGCAGCCTTTTCCGGAACATGCTTGGCCGCGTTTCTTTGAACGCCAGGCGATACTTCTGCAGTGAATTCATCTGGGACATGTGGCGAAAAGCGCCCTTTTTCCAGGCGGTCATGGGACCTGTAACAGCACCGAGGCCCGGCGATATCCCCGTTTGGATCAAAGGCCAACTCACCAGGATCGACAAAGAGGCATGAAATGAGCCCGGATCACATATCGATCATCTCGTCAATCTTGAGCTTGTTGAACAAAATGGGCGGCTGGTCCGTAGGGTTGGTCGCAAGCATCACTCTCATCGTGATGATTGGTCCCTGGCTGTTGAGCCTCCATCTCGCATTCTCCGAGCGTCAGCGATTCGAAGCCGTCGTCCGGATGTACGAGAACAATGTCGATCTCCTGAAGACAACTCAGAATCTCGCTCAGGACCTAAAGGAAATCATCATCACGAACATACAGGGCATGACAAAGATCATGCACGAAATGGAAACCAACCAGTACTGCCCGATGATGCGTCTCGAAAAACGGGCGCCAGGCCCGGTCGCGCATCACCCGATGAGCGGGCCTGTAAGCGAGGATGGACGATGAGTGAAAGGTTGATGCTGAAAGGCGCCCTGGAAGAGAAAAAGCTCCGGAGCATGAAGCTCGCGATCAAGGCGGACGGGCTTATCCGGGGTATCAAACAGATTATCCAGCCGGCTGCGGTGACCCCCCTCAGGGACCTCCGAACATCAGAAGCCCTCGAACTCATCGGAGAACTGGATGATCTCAAGACCGAGTATGTCCAGGTCGTTGCCGAGATGGATGAGATCCGACGGGAGCTTGGGGAATGAAGATCCGGCGCAACCACGGCCGCGTTCGGGATGAACTCCCCCCGGAGATCCGTCAACAGGTGGATCGCCTGATGATCGAGGGAGGCGTCACCTACGATGACATCAAGGCCTATTTGGATGCCCAGGGGTACGACATCAGCCGGTCAGCCATCGGCCGTTATGGGAAAGACTTTCTGGCGACCTACCAGCGCCTGAAAATCATCGAGGACAAATCCCGTGCCCTGGTTTCCGAGGCAGGAGATGGGATGGTGCTCGAGGAGGCGGCGAGCAAGCTCTTCGCGCAGATGATCCTCGAAGCGCAGATGTCCGGCGAACTGGATATCAAGGAATTGCCGCGGATCGTGAGTGATTTCGCGAAGCTCCAGTCATCCGTTGTAAGCCGCGAACGGCTTAAAAAGGATTTTGCCGAGAAAGTGCAAAAGACCGCAGCAGATGTGGTCGAAAGCGTGAGGGGCAAAGGCTTGTCGGAAGAAGCCGCCGAGGAGATCCGGAAAAAGATACTGGGGATCAGCCGATGACGATGGAGCAGCGCGCAACGAGAACCCCTGCCGCCCTTCTCCCCTACCAGCAGCGCTGGATGGCTGACGAGAGCAAGGTGAAGGTGTGCGAAAAATCGCGCCGGATAGGGCTCTCCTGGGCGGAGGCCTGCGATTCGGCCCTTACGGCTGCGAGCGAAAGCGGCATGGACTGCTGGTACATCGGCTACAACAAGGACATGAGCCAGGAGTTCATCGAGGACTGTGCGGATTGGGCCCGGCATTTTCACCACGCAGCGGCGGCGGTTGAGGAATTTGTCTTCAATGACGAGGAAAAAGACATCCTGGCTTTCAGAATTCGCTTCCAGTCGGGCTGGAAGGTGGTGGCCTTGTCTAGCCGGCCCTCGAACCTGCGAGGCAAGCAGGGAAAGATCATCATCGATGAGGCGGCTTTTCATGACGATCTCCCGGGGCTCCTGAAGGCCGCAATGGCCATGCTCATGTGGGGCGGTCGTGTGGTCGTTGTCAGCACCCATAACGGGGATGACCACCCCTTCAACGAGCTCGTGAGTGATATCCGCGCGGGGAAAAAGCCGTACGCCCTTCACCGGATCACACTCGATGACGCGATCCGGGACGGGCTTTACCAGCGGATTTGTCTCCGCCTCGGAAAGGACTGGACCCCGGAAGGCGAGGCGGCCTGGCGGGATGACCTGATCGAGTACTACGGCGAGGATGCCGACGAGGAACTCTTTTGCATCCCGGCAAAGGGCTCAGGGGTCTATCTGCCGCGGGCGGTGATCGAGGCCTGCATGGATCCGGGGATCCCGGTGATCCGCTGGAGCTGCAAGGACGATTTTGCGGAGTTGCCCGAGTACACCCGCCGGCAAGAAACCGAGGGCTGGTGCAAGGAGAACCTGGACCAAGTCCTGGCTCGTCTCGATCCCCATGCCCCGTCCTATTTTGGAGAGGATTTCGGGCGATCGGGAGACCTGACGGTCGTTTTCCCGCTTCAGGAGATGCGCAATTTGCTGCGGCGGGCGCCTTTCGTCCTCGAACTCCGGAACGTCCCCTTCCGCCAGCAGGAGCAGGTGCTTTTCTACATCTGCGACCGCATGCCTCGTTTTTGCGGCGGGGCGATGGATGCCAGGGGCAACGGCCAGTACCTGGCCGAGGTGGCCATGCAGCGGTACGGCCGGAACAGAATCATCCAGGTGATGCTCTCAAACGAGTGGTACCGGGACAACATGCCACGTTACAAGGCGAGCTTCGAAGACCGAACGATTCTGATACCCAAGGACGGCGACCTCCTGGATGACCACCGGGCGATCCGCATGGAAAAGGGGATCGCCAAGGTGCCCGACAATCTCCGGAGCAAGGGCCGGGATGGTAAGCAGCGGCATGGAGACAGCGCCATCGCCGGGGCCCTGGCCGACTTTGCCGTGAGCGAATTGGCCGGAATGGCGGGAGTTCCTGAAATCCTTACAGCCCGGTCGAGTCACATGATGGGTGAGACGACAAGCTATTTCAACGGTGCAAGATACTCGGCTTATTGAGAGGCATGGCATGAAGTTATGGCTGACCGAAAGCCAGTTCATCGAGATCGAGGACAAACCGTCCTTGATGCGTGAAATCGCCCCGAGGAGCCGATCGATCGACTGGATGGGGGTAATGGGCTTCCTGCCGGACCCCGATCCGGTACTGAGAAAGCTCGGGCAGGATGTAACCGTTTACCGGCAGCTCCTGACCGATGCCCATGTCTGGAGCTGCTACCAGAGCAGAAAATCCGGAGTTCTTTCCTGTGAATGGGAAATCCGTGAACCAGAAGCCCTCTCCCGCTCGAGTCGTCGCCTTCTGCGGATGGTCGAAGAGTCGTTGAGCGAAATCGACCTCTTCCAAGTCATGTGCGACATGCTTGACGCGGTGTTCTACGGGATGAGCCCGATTGAAATCCTCTGGCAGTCCAGCCCCGCCGGATGGTGGCCAGGGAACCTCGTCGGAAAGCCCCCGGAGTGGTTCGGATTCGATGAGCAGAACCGCCTCCGCTTCCGCTCCAAAGAAAACATGATCGAGGGGGAGTTCATCCCGCCTTACAAATTCCTGCTTCCCACCCATCATGCCACTTATCAGAACCCTTACGGGGAAAGGACCCTCAGCAGGTGCTTTTGGCCGGTGGCCTTTAAAAAGGGCGGATTCAAATTCTGGGCCATCTTTACCGAAAAGTACGGCATGCCGTGGTTGGTCGGCAAAGTGCCGCGAAGCACCAACAGCACCGAACGAGATCAGCTGCTGAGCAAGCTCGCTCAAATGGTGCAAGACGCGGTGGCGGTCATCAATGACGACGAAAGCATCGACATCATTGAGTCCGCGAGCAAATCCGCCAGCGCGGAGATCTATGAAAAACTCATCAGCGCCGCCAACCGTGAGATCTCCAAGGCGATCCTGGGGCAGACCCTCTCGACCGAAATCGACAAGGGCGGGTCTTACGCCGCGGCAAAGGAGCACATGGAGGTCCGCGCAGACCTGGTCGACCAGGACAAACACATGGTGGCGACTGCCATGAACCAGCTTTTTCGATGGGTGGGGGAACTCAATGCTCCCGATGCGGCGCCTCCCCTGTTCGGGTTCTACGAAGAAGATGACGTCCAAAAAGATCGCGCCGAGCGGGATGAGATCCTGACACGCCAAGGGGTGCGGTTCAAACAGGCCTATTACGAGAAAGCCTATGCCCTGGATCCGGATGACTTTGATGTTCAGGCGCCTGGGAGGCCCGTACTGGGTGCCGCCGGCGCCGATCCCGCCTCCCTTCACTTGCACGAAGAGGAGCAAACCCCCGCGTTTGCTGAAACGCAATCTGCGACAAAATTTCAGGGCGAGGTCGAGCTTTTGGCCGATGAATCGGCGCGGGCCGCCCAAGCGGAACTCGACCGGCTGATCGAACCAGTCATGGCCCTGGTCGAAAAAGCGGTAAGCCTGGAGGAAATCGGAGAAGGACTCTACGAGCTCTACCCACAGATGGAAAGCCAGCGCTTCCAGGAACTCTTGGCACGTGCCATGAGCGCCGCCGCCATGACTGGTTACGTTGCCGCCAGCGAGGAGCGGTCATGATCGGGATCCGGTTCGACCTTCCATTCGAAGAGCAACTCGCGTTTTTCAGACAGAAGGGCTACGCCCTATCCCCGGACAGCTGGAGGGATGTCTGGCAAAAGGCTCACGCACGGGCTTTTACCGTCGCGAGAGTTTCTGCGATGGATGTCCTGATGGATATCCGGAAGGCGCTTGATGAAGCAATGGAAAAGGGGTTGAGCCTGAAGAGTTTTCAGAGCGAGCTGCCAGAAATCCTGGAAAGAAAAGGATGGTTCGCCCCGAAGGGTGAACCGGCCGTGGCCGTTCAACCGGACGGCACAGTTCGAAAGCGTCTTACAGGTTGGCGCCTGGAAAACATCTACAGGACGAATCTGCAGGCCGCCTATCAAGTTGGCCGCTATGAGCAGGCGCAGGAAGTGAAATCCACCCGCCCCTACTGGCAATACAAGGCCGTGATGGATGCCAGCACAAGACCGGAGCATGCCGCGATGCATAACAAGGTCTGGCATGCCGAGCATCCTGTCTGGAACCAGTGGTATCCGCCGAACGGGTTTGGGTGCCGGTGCTACGTCAAGACCTTGAGTGAACGGCAGCTGCGGGCCCGTGGTTTGACCGAAGAGAAGCGCGGGGTCAACGTCAAACCGGATGAAGGCTTTCGGTACAACCCGGGCGAGGCCGGCCTCGATGCCTGGAAGCCAGATCTGAACAAGTATCCAATTGGCTTGAGCGACCAGTTCATGGCGGAAGTTCCGCCTGACAATAGCGGCTCCGGAGCCTGAGCAAGGACATGGTGAATAGCACAATCGAAATACGGGATGAGGGGGTTAGGAGTCTTCTTTCAGAGATCCAAAGCAGGCTCCAGCATCTCAAACCCGCGATGAGCCTCATCGGCGAGATTGTCCAGGAGTCGATCGAGCGGAATTTCGAAGAAGGCGGCCGGCCGGAAAAATGGAAGGACCTTTCCTCATCCACAAAACTTCAGCGCCAGAGAATCCGGAAATGGCCCGGAATGATCCTGGTCCGATCAGGAAAAGCCGGCGGGCTCATGGGTGCCATCAGCTACAGGGCGTTTGATGACCGGGTGGAGATGAGCGCCAATAAGGAATACGCAGCGGTCCATCAGTTTGGGGCCAAACGAGGCGCTTTCGGAACCATCCTGGCGAAGGTACGCAGCCATATGCGCCGAATGGCCAATGGGAAGACTGTTCAAGTTCGGGCGCACACGAGAAAAGTGGTTCTTCCCTGGGGCGATATTCCTGCCCGGCCATTCATGATGGTCCAGAACGAGGATTGGGATGAGATCCGGGAAAGCCTCCTGGATCATCTGGAAACTGCACGACGCCAGAGGCGGCGGGGAGCGTAAGATGTTGGAATTTAATGGATTCGATGACTGGGTAGAAATATTCCGGGGTGGAGTGCAAATGGACAAAACCGGCCGGGAGCACGACGGAGACACGCTGATAGAGCAGGCCGTCCAGAGCTTCGATCCACGCGTGCACGAACCGCCCATCGTGGTGGGCCATCCCGCCGACAATGCCCCTGCTTTCGGCTGGGTTGAGAAGCTCAAGACAGCCACTGAAAACGGCGTGAAAGTGCTGCTCGCCAAATTTCGGCAGGTGGTTCCGGAGTTCGAGGAGACCGTGCGGAAGGGCCTTTACAAGAAGCGTTCAGCAAGCTTTTACCGTGACGGGCGGCTGCGCCACGTAGGTTTTCTTGGGGCGGCGCCCCCGGCGGTCAAAGGCCTGGCGGACCTGGCCTTCGAGGATCAGCCCCAGGTTGCGTTCGAGTTTGAGGACATCAACCCCAAGAGTGGAGGAACGCCCATGACTTTCAAGGAAAAGCTCAAAAACATGCTCGGATTCATCGGGATCGACACGAGCAAGGTCCCCGATGACGCCTTGCCGGACAACCCTCCGGAAGGGACTGCAGCCAGGTCTTTTTCCGAGGCGGATCTCGAGGCTGCGGCACGGGCAGCGGCTGAGGACGCAGCACGAAAGGAGCGGGAAAAGATCGAAGCCGAGTTCTCCGAAAAAACCCGCCAGGAGGCCAAATCGCGCCGCAGAGAAGAGATCTCCGCCTGGTGTGAGAAGATGGTCGCCGAGGGGCGCGTTCTCCCCTCCTGGGCGGCCTCAGGACTGAAAGACTTCGCCCTCGCCCTGGAGGAAGCGGCGGAAATCGAATTCGGCGAGAGCCATGAGAAAAAGACGCCCTGGGAATGGTTCCGAGACACGATGGAATCCTTCAGCCACTCGCCTATTTTTACTGAGCTCGCCACCAAGGAAAAAGCCGGGGATGCCGCTTCCTTTACCGAAGCGAAAGCGGATGCCGAAAAAGGGCGGCGGATAGCCGCGAAGACCTATTAACCGACCAGCGTCCCAGGGCCTCAGACCCCGGGGAATGGAGGACCAACGATGGCAGGGACATTCGGAGTCACCGTAAACGAGAGCGCGGAACTCTCCCAGCTTGTGGCGGGCGAGGGCTGTATTCAGCGCGACATCAATCTCAAGGCATCGGCCGGGGCCCTGGCCCGCGGAACCGTGCTCGAAATGGTGAGCGTGACCTCGGGGCAATGGCAACAGCTGCAGGCAGAGGACGGATCCAACGCCAGGGCCATCCTGTGTGAAGCCGCCGCGGATTCGGATGCCATACAGAAAAAGCAGGCCTATTTCGTGGGGAAATACCGGGCCTCCGATCTCGTTTGGCCCGATGGGATATCGGCCACCCAGAAGCGTACGGCCATCGTGGCCCTGCAGGATCGCGGCATCGTCATCGATGAGACGATCCTCGATGCTGCCGAGGACGAAACCACGACAACCGAGGACGAGACGACCACGACTGAAGAGGAAACCACGACAACCGAGGACGAGACGACCACCACGGAAGAGGAAACGACGACATCTGGCGAGTAACAAACAGCACGGCCTGGGGCGCATGCCTCGGTTGGTCCTGGAGGGAGATAGACTATGGATGATCTGTTTAAAATCAGGGTATTGACCGCGGCTGTAAACGCCATGACGGCTCCGTCAATGGTGATCTACAACCGCATTTTCAGGGGGAAGGAGCACCTGGAGCCTTCGGATCGGCTGGCCTTCGAGATCCATACCGGAAGCCAGAAGATCCTCAAGAACCTCTCGGTTTACGCGCCGGCCCAGGTGCGCGATAAAACCGGCCGCAAGGTGGTGACCCTCGAGGCCCCCAGGCTCGCCCAGAAGAGGCTCATTCACACGGCTGAGCTCAATGCCTTGCGGGCGTATGGCAGCCAGGTACAAGCCGAACTCATGAGCACCCGGATCGCCCGGGAGCAGCGCGATATGCGAAACGAGATCGACCGAACGATGGAGTTCTGGGCAGCCAACGCCCTCCGCGGGAAGATCTACGACGCCGATCTGTCGACGGTGCTGGTGGACTATGGCCTCGATGCTACCCACCTGGTGACCCTTACGAACACGAATCTTTGGACTCACGCCGATTCGAAACCGCTCAACCGGATCCGTGCCTTCAAGAAAACCATCGAGGATGACGCCCTTACAGCCATCACCGGATGGATCGCCTTCCTGGGCTCAGAGGTCATGGATGCCCTCCTGGCCCACAGCTCCGTGCTCGACTTCCTGAAGTACGACAAAGGCAGCCAGATGGCGGCAAGTGGGCGGATAGAGCGCCTGGCTGAGGTGGAGCTGACCGAATATAACGGCAGCTTCCTGGACGACAGCAATACCCGCCGGAGATTCATCGACGAGAAGTACATGCTTCTCGTCGGTCTTTGCGATGACCTGGTGGACGTCCCCTACGCCCCGATCGTGGATGACGAGGCTCCGGGCGGGGTCGGCAACATCGATGAAAACGGGAATGGGGTGCTCTTTTTCTCGAAGTCCTGGAAAGTGCCGGATCCCTCCGGGCGGTGGGTCAAGGTCGAATCGAGGCCGCTTCCGGTGCTTCAGCGCCCTGGGGCCGTGATCTACGCGAAGGTGGTCTGATGGCCTACTGCACCCTGGAAGAGCTGAAGAGCGTGCTACCCGAGGCAGTCCTGATCCGGCTGACGGATGATGACGGCCTCGGGGCAGTGATTCCGGGCGTCGTTCAGGAGGCCTTGGACTCGGCCGCCCGTGAAATTGATGCCTATATCGGGGGCCGCTACAAGCTCCCCATCAGCGATACGGTGCCACCGATCCTGTCTAAACTGAACGCAGACGTTGCGATCTACAACCTCTATTCGCGTGTCAAGGAGGAAATCCCCCAGACTCGGGAGGACCGGTACAAGAACGCGGTGCGCTTCCTGGAGCAGGTAGCCGCGGGGAAAATCTCCCTGGGGATTCAGCCTCCCCCGGGGCCCCCAGGCACCGGCGAATATGAAAACGGAGCCCGAATCAGCGCGCGGCCACAGGATTTCGGCACCACCACGATGGAGAAATACTGACCCATGCATGAATTCGAAGCCGTGGAAAATGCCATTTTGGGGCGTCTCGAAGCCCTGAAGGAGATCGGGCTCAAAACGCTCGATACTTACTCAGGCCAGATGGACGTGGAAGCCCTTGATGACCTGACACTCCAATTCCCATGCTGCTATGTGATCGCCTCAGACCTGAGTTCCGAAGAGATCAACCGATATCGGCACTATGGGATGGGGGTTTCGATCATTGTCGGGGACCGGAATGTGCGTGGCAGCCGGAGTGCCGCCAGGGGGGATGCATCGAGCCCTGGCGTATATGAACTCCTGCTCGGAGTCCGAGGACGTCTGGCAGGTGTGCGCGTTTTGGATGGCTGGACGCCATTGAAGCTGATGCGGGAAGAGCCTTTGGTTTACGCACCGAGAGAAAGCCTCTGCGTCTATTCGGCCCATTACGAACTGAAGTCGGTGAAACCGGCATAAACAAGGAATGGCGAGCGCCCCCTTGGGCGCAAAGAGGAGGGACACCATGCCTATTGCAACCAGCCCGAGCACCGAGCTCTACACCATCGGTAAGGGCATCATGTACATGGCCGACTGGGACGGCGCCACGCCACCCGACGAGGGCGATCTGGGCGACGTGGGCAACTGCCCCGAGTTAGGCCTGGAGCTCTCTGTCGAGGAGAAAGAGCACTACTCCAGCCGGTCCGGCGCAAAGAACCTCGACAAATCCACCACGATCCAGAAGGGCTACAAGCTCAATTTCAGCCTGGATGAAATGGCCACCAAGAACCTCGAGCGGTTTCTGATGGGAACGGCTGTGGGCGACAAAATCGCCGGCCTCACCAACACCCAGCGTGAGGTTTGGATACGGTTCATCTCCGACAACGCCGAAGGGCCGAACCGCCAGTGGGATTTCTGGCGGGTGAAGCTGCGCCCGAACGGCGCCGGCTCCTTGATCGGAGAAGAATGGATGACACTGCCGCACGCGGGCGAAGGACTCTCCGATGTTGCCAACCATCCCACCAGTCCATTCTTCGACGTCGATGCTCAAGACGATGAAGAGACCACAACGACCGAGGAAGAGACGACGACCACGGTGTAACAGAGGACTGCCATGCTGCATAGCATCCAGAAAATTCTGAACCGTGTGTTTTCGACCGATGGGGACGGGAGCCTGACCGGGCTCCTGTCTTCCCAACAGGCCCTGAACGCGGTTTTTGACGAAGAGCGAAATGCCCTGCGGGTGAAGATCCCGGATTTGCCGCCTGCAGGCGCGCAGATCGACGATGAGAGCACGGCTGGCGACAAGGCCTGGAGTGCCCAAAAGATCGGGCAGGATCTGGCCGGAAAGGCTGCCGCAAGCCACACCCACACCGGCATGGTCACATCGGCCACGATCTCCCAAATCGTGTCTCTCACCCAAGACGAGTACGACGCCCTGGCGCCCGGCCCGGAC
Source organism: Desulfatiglans anilini DSM 4660 (assembly GCF_000422285.1). Taxonomy (NCBI): domain Bacteria; kingdom Pseudomonadati; phylum Thermodesulfobacteriota; class Desulfobacteria; order Desulfatiglandales; family Desulfatiglandaceae; genus Desulfatiglans; species Desulfatiglans anilini. The sequence goes on along the minus strand of NZ_AULM01000002.1, from coordinate 370,496 downwards.
TCCGCCAAGCTCTATGTGATCGTGCCCGAAGATGAGACGACCACGACGGGGGGCGCGTGATGCCTCTCCTGAGCGATGCAGCGGCTCTATACCTGGGCGGCAAAGCCGTTGAGGCGGTCTATCTCGGCGGTGAGCTGGTGTGGAGTGCAGGTGGCAACAAAATACCAATTTTATACCACAGATTGGTGGCCGATGACGGAACGACACACCGGGATTTTATCAAGGCGCACGTTGACTCAATCAGCGATTTCCAATGGCTGGAGGAAGTCGTTGGAGACGACATCGCAACTCACGGCATTACATCGGGGACGGTGATTGTTACCAGCCCCACAGTTGCTGCGCTCAGTCAAGCTGTAGCCGATTTCTACGCCGCGACAATAAACCCATTTTTCACGTTTTCCAGATACGCTTCTTCTGCAGGTGGGTTAACTACCCTGGGGGGTAGTACGACTTCTATAGGGATGAAGGCGTTAAGTGCTGCGCTCACTCATCCGGTAGGCATCGCATTAAAGGTCCAAAATGTTGACGATGAAGTGACGATGCTGTCATCGGGCACCTATAACACCGGGAGAGACACGGCAAAAGAGGGAACGGTAGGACTGTTTTACAGTGGGGCTACCGAAAGACTATGCCTTGCCTACCGCATTGATGGGCAAGTGAGAAAGATGTTTTTCGCGTTTGGATCGGTGGCGTATGTGACGAATGATTTCTGGGCCTGTTTTGAAGCAGGAGTGCGGTATGTAGCGCAACCCGAGTGAGGGGCCGTGGCTGGACCCCGTATCGATTCGGCCAGTAGCATTGGATGTGCCAGGTGTGCAAGGTGTTCCAGCAGGCACTGATGTTGTTTAGGAACCAGACTAGCCAAGGAGGCATGATGCGACGGCACAAAGTGGTCAAGATCGATGACCGGGAAATCACGGTCAAGGAGCTGAAAATCAAGGATTTCATCGAAATAATGGAGGCGGTCGAGGCAAACGAAAAAGCCGGGGGCGAAAAGAAATCCCTGACCGAACTGATAGACGATTACCTCAGTCGCGCTACGGATGCCAGGCTGATGGACTTCTGCGAGATGGCCCCTTCGGAGCTCCAGAGCATCTGGGATGCCTTCAAGGAGGTGAATGCGGCTTTTTTCGGCATGGCCCAGACCCTGGGTCTGGGCAAGATGGCCGTGGAGTTCAAGGAAATCATCACCCAGGAGCTGAAAAGTTCACTGTCCGGGGAATTCGGAAAAATCTTTGCCGCCTCATTGAAGCCGGGCACATAGCCGCAGCGGACTACGGGGTGAGCTTTTTTCTAGACGCCCTCGAGACCTACAGCGAAACGCGCCATGCAGATTTTCAAGATGCTGCACTTGCTTGCCGGCTGGGGTTTCACGCCGACAAGAGGGCCTGGGCAACCGCGATGGCAAAGAAACGCGACCCACACATGGGCAAGCTCCCGGCAACAGCCCTGATAACCAGAATCAACACCCTGCGTAAGAAAGGCAAAGGCAAGAAATAGCCGATGGCCGCGGACTCCAAAATCCTCCAGATCATCATCGCCCTCAAGCAGACCGGGGCCGAGGTCCTTGACAAGACTGTCAGGGGGCTCGGGCGTGTGAACGCTGCCGGACAAGCCTACCGTGCGACCATCGCCCAGATGAACACGGCGCAGCAGAGCTTTGTCGGGGGGATGCTCCGCCTGGCGGCCCTGGCAGGCGGAGTCGATATATTCAGACGCGCAGCTGCATCAGCCATTTCTTTCAACTCCACCATTGAGCAAAGCCGGATCGGGATCGCCGCCCTGGTCCGGACTTTCAACGATTTCACCGACGCTGAGGGGCGGGCCGTCGATGCCACCACGGCCTACAAAGAAAGTGTCCAGATTGCAACGCAGATTCAGCGGCAGCTGCAGATTGAGGGCCTGAAGACAACAGCTACCTACGAGGAACTCCTGCGCGCGCTTCAGGAAGGCATCGGGCCAGCTTTCAAGGCCGGTTTCGATCCTCAGCAGATCGTCAGATTTACGAGCCTCATGGTGCAAGCAGCCGCCGGCATAAGCCTCCCGATGGATCAGCTCGGACAGGAACTCCGGGCAATCATGGATGGAACCATCGACCGCAATGCCCGGATTGCCAGGGCCCTGGGCCTGACCAACGAAAAAGTCAAGGAACTGGCCAAGAGTGGGGAGCTCTATGATTATTTGGTCGGCAAACTGAAGGAGTTTGGCGCCGCCGGGGAGGAGACTGCAAAAACATTCCAGGGCGCCACGAGCAACCTTGCCGATGCCATTCAGATGGCCCTTGGAAGGGGGCTTGATGATGCATTTAACAAAACGACCGGCCTGCTGCTCAGATTGCGGGATGCTATCGTCACCATCGATGAAGAGGCCGGCACGTTCACCTTCAACGATAAAATCGTCGCTGCTCTGGCCCGTGTCGATGAGGCGATAGCCAATCTCATTGAAGGGGCAGGCCAAAACCTCGATACATGGGTCGGTCGAGTGGCTGATATCATGGCCAACTTGGCGATCGCCGGGATACGCGTGGCGGAAGTCATTCTAAAGATCCTGGATACCCTTGGCCCTTTTCTGCCCGCCATTGTCCAGACCGTGACCTACATGGTGATCCTCAAGACCGCCTTCGCGGTGTTCATCGGTCTGCCGCTCACCCTCGCTAACCAGATCAAAGCCTTGGCCGTTGCACTGGGGATCCTTAAACAGGGGGCCAGCATCTCGGGTGTGCTGGCGGCCCTTCGCGCCGCTCTGGCCGGTGTGGCGACGCAGGCTGGCATTGCCGGTGTGGCTCTCAGGGCGACCTTGGCCGGCGCCGCAGCGTATGCCGCGATCCAGATTTATAAGCTTGTCAGAGCAATGCAGGAGTGGCGCAAAGCTGCCAAGGAAGCCAAAGAGGCGGAGGGCGAGCTGCTCGAAGCGACAGCCAAAAATAAGCAGAAGTACGAGGCCTTCAAGGACATCCAGATCCCCGTAAAGCTGGAGGATCAGACAGACGCGGACCTGAAGGTCATCGAGGAAAACTTGAGGAAGGCCAAGGCCTACTGGAGCGCTGAACTCCGTGAATTGCAGGTCCAGGCGCGGGCGACAAACTGGTTTGGAAGCCCAACAGAAGAGGCCCGCGCTGCCCAGATGGAAATCGTCGGCGTCAAAAGACGCATCGAGGAATTGGAGGCAGCGATCAAAAAAGCTGGCGGGTCAAAAATCGATATGACTCCAAAGGCCGCGCCTCCTGATCCCGAAGAAGTGAACAAGATCGAGGCTGACCAAAAACGTCTGCAGGAGCAGCTCAACGCTGACCTGGCCCGTCTCGATGCAAACAAATGGCAGGTCCTCCGCAATCAGGCGAGGCTTCATTACGAGGCCCAACTGGCAATGGCTCACGGCCAGAAGGATCTGCTCCTTCAGATCGAACAAAACTACGCCGCCAGCCTTAAGCGGATCAACGAGGAAGAGGCCAGAGAGACAACAGAGGCCAGAGCGCAAAGCCGCGTCACCCGGAGCGAGGCCGACCTGTCACTGGAACTGGCCAAGCTCGAGCAGCTCTACGACCAAGGCAAGGTCAGCCTGCAGGCGTATTTTACCAGGCGCCGGGCGATTATCGATGAGCAATACACCACCGAGATCGAATCCCTGAAGGCCTTGGCTGTCCTTCAAAAGGACAAGAATGAACTGCTGGCGATCGAGGATCAAATCTACGAGAAGGAGATCGCCTATAAGCAGGCCCTGATCGAACTGACAGGAGAGCAGACCGCGGCTGAAAAACGCTTGATAGAGTCAAAAAAGGATCTCGACAACCTCCTGGCTGACATGCGACTGCGAGCCGATCAGGGAGCGGTCGGCCAGGGGCTGGGTGCGACATTCCAAACCGAATTGGGAGAGATGGACCGCCGGCATGCCGATGAACGTGAAAGTTTCATGTCGCTCCTAAACGATAAGCTCGGCGCCGAAATGTCCTATTACGAGCAGCGCGCGGCCATAGACGAGCTTTACCGGATCCAGAAACAGGAAAAAGACCAGCTCTTGGCCGATCAGGAACAGCGCCTGATGGAAGCCCGGCTCACGATGGCGCAAGACGTCGCATCCGGGATGTCGGAGATCTTTGGAACCCTCTACGACCTGACGGGCAAGAGCGTCAAGGAGCTTTTCTACCTCCAGAAAGCCGCCGCGATTGCTGAGGCCATGATCAACGCACACCTCGCAGCGTCAAAGGCCCTCGCAGAAGGCGGGCCCTACATGGGGCCCATCATGGCTGGAGTGCAATACGCGCTCGGCATGGTCCGGGTGGCTTCGATCGTGGCGCAGAAGCTCGCCTTTGGCGGCCCTGTCCGGCCCGTACGAAAGCAAACGGCTGGGGGGAGGATAGCAGGGTCGAGCCCGACCGAAACGGCCGACAACGTGCCGATTTTGGCGACGGCGGGCGAATACATGCACCCGGTCAGTGCCGTGCGGTACTACGGAGTCCGGGTCATGGAGGCGATTCGCCGGAAGATGATCCCCCGGGAGAGCCTGCAGGCCCTAATCCAGACAATCAGCGTTCCATTGATGCCGGGGCCGCCAGCGTTTGCGCTTGCAGCCGGAGGACAGATCTCCCCGGCGGCGACCTTCGAGGCCCTTGCCCCGCAGGATGGACGCGGTGACTCGAGGGAAAAAGGGATGGACATCGTCAACATCATCGATCCGCAACTTTTCGATCGGTACATGGCGACCAGCTCCGGCCGGCGGAGCATGCTCAATTTTATCAGTGAAAATTCGTTCCAGGTGCGTCGAGCCTTGGAGATTTCCTAGAGGAGGAACCTATGCCTCAAACCAGTGGAAGCTGCAGTGCTTTTTCAGGCGCAAACGGCCTGCTGCAGGCCTTGATCGATTTTTGTTGCGCCGATGCGGGCCCCGGCCGGGACTGGACCCTGAAACTCGACCAGAACTCCAAGGGATCAGACGGGATAACCGATGCCTTCCCCGAGGACAATCTTCGTGAGGTGATCCTCAAAAACACCGGGCTATCCGGCAACGAGCAGATCCTGATCGGGATCCGGGAGTGGAAATACGTGGCTGGAAACGCCTGGGGCTGGGACCTGAACGGGTATCTGGATGTTCCCTCTTCCTGGGCCGGGAACAAGAACGACACCGGATTCACCTCCTACGATTCCACCTGGAAGCACTGGGCGAGCGGAACGACCTCGGGCCTACCGATCCTGCAGCTCTTCGATTCCACCATGTACTACTGGATCTACTCCACCAAGGAACGGATCGTGGTGATCGTCAAGGTGGGGTCCTCGTATTTTGCCTGTTACCTTGGGCTGGGCTACCGCTTGGGGAGCCCCTCCGAATACCCGTTCCCTCTGCTGGTCGCCGGATCCTGGTTTGGGAACAGAAGCTATCAAGCCGGCGGTTATGGGCCTGTGAGACCCATCGCGGGATCCTTCTTTGTGGTATCGCCCGGTAACCTCTTCAGGACGGGCTCCACGCCCAGAGTGATCCCCATGCAGGGAGACTCGGACAACAGGGCCATCGATGTTGCCCCGAATGGCAAGGGGCTGCTCTTGCCGTGTTATGTCCTGGCCGACGGCGATCTTCTGATGAGCCTCCAGGGGGTCTACGCGCCGCGCATGCTGAGCATGCAATCGGAGGATTTATACGAAGCGGCGGAAGGCGATTTCAGGATCTTCCAGCAAGCGGCCGAGACGTACAACTACTCGTTCATGGCTGTTCAGGAAGAGACCGAGGAAACAACAACCACCGAAGATGCAACCACGACGACCGAGGAAGAGACGACCACCACTGAAGAGGAAACCACCACATCAGGAGAATAACCTGAAACGGTACCGGGGGGCAAAATGCTTTTGAATTACGTTGAACAGGCCAATCCCACAGGCATCAAAGATGTCCTTGATAAGATTCGGGCCTTCGCTGTTTCCCAGGGCTGGGTGCAGGAGGAATGGCAACAAGACAAGCTATGGAACACTTCTTCGCCATATGGCTGGTTGAACGATTCCAATGGAGACTACCTTTGTCTTTCGAGTCTTGGATATGGCAGCCAGAGCCTTATCGCCAAGCTGGAACTTCGTGTGGCCGGTCCAGATATGGGGCCAACTATTTGCTGCAATATGTGTTCTTCGAAAGAGTACACTCTGAGCTCAGCCTATCCTTTTCGCCAGAATACCAAAGTCGACCTTAACCAGGTTCCGAATAGTTCAGGGTTTTACGGCTGGTCACTCCCAGCTTCTCAAATGGAACGGATATGGATATTTGGCGACGAAAAATGGATCTGTGCCTTGGTGAACATCAACGGAAGTATTTTTAACCTGATGCATTTCGGCTCTTTCGAAATGTTCGATGATAACCCAACCGAAGGGGATGTTACGGGTAGGATCGGGATGTGGGGATACCCTCATAAAGAATGGGATGATTTTGTTGCAGGGAGTGCCCTATTTTCAGGGTTTTTTAGTCAAATAGGACTCAATAGAGAATCTGTTAGCGGCTACTTCCAAAGGCCATTTGGCATCTGGTTTGGGGGACGTGATCTTACTCTTTATCCAAACAATGCCATTGGCGGGACTTTATATGAGGAGCAAAAGCTCAGTGTCTTCGCATTCATCCATCAGTATCAAAATGCCCTCGTCAGGAACAATTTTTCCGGCCGGAGGGTGTTGTTGAAACAGGTCTACTTTCACAAGCGTGCGGAGGATTCCGTCTGGGAACCCATCTGTCAAACGCCGTGCTACTTCTGCAATTTCCAAGGGCTTTCTCCGGGCGAACTGCTGGTCTACGGCGATGAGGAATACCTCGTGTTTCCTGTTGGCCCTTACACCACCGACCGTGGCATAGCTTTTCGGGTGGCTTGATGATCCCGTTAGCCGATTTCCAGGTAGAAGCGGGCCGGGCAGGCTTTCCTGCCGCCGAGAGATACGCGGGCGGAGCGTTTAGTGTTCTGCCGGCCCTGATCCTGATGGAAGCGATCGACGCCGGGTTGCCAGAGTCTGCTGGGACTGGGGTTGCAGCCGTGCTTCCCTTCTTCTTCCACCTGCTGATGGGCCGGCGCCGGACGATTCAGGAGGGCTGACCTGATGATTCCGGGAGCTGACTTTTTGCGCGAGGGTCTGGGGGAAGCGCCTTTTCCTGGGATGAGCCGGCCGGTAGGTATCGATTTTGAGATCGGCGCCGAGCCCCTGCCGAACTTTGCCTGCATATTCTCAGAGGAAGATCTTTCCCGGGGCTTCACAGACACCAGCTCCCGCAAACCCGCCATGATCGTGCCCGAAGATTTTACTCTGACCAAAATCTACGACCGTGTCTGGCTGCGCCCGGAACTCATCGACTGCGGGATCATCCTGGATGACATCCACACCTTTCTGAACCTCTGGAATGCATGGTTGGACAGATCCGTCACCGTCGAGGGCATCGAGGAACTGAGGCCGGAGGGGACCTTCCTGGATCACCAGGAGCCCCCTTTTCCTCTCGGCACGAACGAGGAAATCAGCGTCCCTCTAACCATTTACCGGGAGGGCCCTGCGGTGCAGGACACGGCTTTTGTCTTTACCGTCGAGGGCCTTGAGCTCCGGAGCCGAGTCCTTGGAACCCGTGTCCTTTTGATCCCGTCAGAGCCCGAATGGGATGAACCGGTGAGCTTGACGCTGAATTTCCAGACTGTGATCGCACAGGGCCGAAAGCTTTCCGAGCAGCGCCGGCCACTTCTGCTCGAGCCCTATCGCCAAGAGAGCTTCACGGTGACAGCTTTCGGGCTGAATGCCCAGAAAATACACAACCTTCTGGCCTATGCCAAGGACAAGGTCGTCGGGGTACCGATATACAGCGAGCCGCTCCAGCCCGCGGGATCGATTACCGGACAGACAGAAATCGAGATCCTGAACGATGCCTCAAAGTACTGGAACCTGAACAATCTCTGCGAGTTCATCGCGGTCCTTGAGACGGAAACCATGACCGGGGAGATCGTCGCTTTGGTATCCATCGTTGGCCAGACTCTCACGGTTGGACGGGCCATATCGGGGGCGTATGCGGATCCGGTGCTGTACCCGATGTTTCCAGGGCTCATCACAGGCGTGAAAGAGCGGAGCCTGGTCGATGGCATTGATGCAGTAGAGATTCAGGTGGAGGAATACCTGCGTGGCTGATGACCTTCAAGACCTCGGGGGTTTTCCCATCTTCCCGCTCGAGCCGGACTGGACTACCGAACCCGAGCTCGATCCGATGCTGATCCGGGATCTCAGACAGTACACCGGGACCGTACAGGGCCTTGATGCGATCATGGATCCGGCCGCCTTTCGACTGCGCGCCGGCTTCGGAACGGACAAGGACGAGGAATATGAACTCCTGGACTTCTTCGTTGGCCGGCTTGGGCGCCTCAAGAAATTCTGGCTCAAGGGACCCAAAACGGCCTTCACGCTGCAAGCAGCCTCGGCTGCGGGGGCATCCCACTTATGGGTGCACGATAACGGATTCTTGCAGTTATACCAAGGCTATGAGCGGATTTACATCGAGGCCCACGGAGGAGACCTCATCACGCGGAAGATCACCGGCATCACGGATGACCGGGAGGAAAACAGCCGCCTGCAGCTTCTGTTTGCGATGGGACTCGACCGGGAAATCACGCCCACGAACCACTACCGGATCGGGATGCTCTACCTGGTCCGATTCGAGACCGATGCGCTGAAACTGGAGTTTATGACCTCCCATCTGGCCGATGCGGAGGGCCGGTTCACAGAACTGGTGCAGGAGTACCCGTCATGACCTATGAGAGCAACCTGTCTGCGGTAGAACAGGCGGGGCTTCCGGAACTCTACGCCTTCGAAAGCGGCACCGACCACGAACGGGTCACTTCCTGGGGAAAGTGCTTGAGCTTTTTGGGGTACCGGTTCCAGGCCGTCGACATTCATCGATCCGGATTCAGCATCGATGCCGATTTTGGTGCTGTTCAGGTCACCATCACGGCGCCGATCACAGACCTCATGGCCGCTCACATCGCCAATCAGCCCGTGGAGCCGATCAGCGTCAAGATCTATCGGGCACTTGCCGATGATCTCTCGGATTTCGTGGTCATCTTTGCCGGCCAAATCCGGCGGATCTCAGCGCGGAACGGAGTGGCTTCTGCCGTCGCAACCACCAAGGCGGCCGTGCTTGACGTGATCATTCCCAGGGTCGTTTACCAGAGCTACTGCAATCACATGGTGTTCGACAGTGGCTGTGGTCTTACACAGGAGGACTACCAGGTCGAGACAACCGTTGACGTAGATGGATCCCAGATGGAAAGCGCGGATTTTGCAGCCTTCCCTGATGGGTATTTCACCGGCGGACATGTCCAGATCCGAAATGACATGAGGATGATCACAAGACACGAGGGCGGCACGATCAACCTCCACGTGCCGTTTGATTCGCGCGTAGCATCTGGTGCGTCGGTGAAAGTATTCCCTGGATGTGACGGGAGCCCCTCGACCTGTAAGAACAAATTCAACAATTTCGAAGACGGATTCCAGGGGTTCCCCTACATTCCCTCCAAGAACCCGGTCGTCTGGGGGGTAGCATGATGGTGCCATATTTTGAGGATGATCGGGCGTGGGAGAGATTTCTCCGGATTATCGATTCCTGGGAGGGCACGCCCTATAAACACCTTGGGATGACGAAGGGCCGGGAGGCCGACTGCACGCTTTTCATCGGCGGATGCCTCATCGAGGCCGGGATCCTTCTGCGGGTTGAGCACGATTATTACCCCCGGGATTGGCACGTGCACACAAGCCAGGAACTCATCCTCGAGAGCTTCGAACGGCATTTTCGGAACCATCTTGCCCACGGCTTTACGATTGCGGAGGTCGACGCTCACGCCGAAAGACTTTACAGGGGGGATGTCCTCGTTTTCTCGACAGTGAAAACGCTCGTTTCAAATCATGCCGGAATCTTCCTGGGAGACGGCAGATTCGCAAACGCGATCAACGGACGTGGCTTCTGTTACCTGAAGTTGCGCCAGGGTTGGATCGACCAAATGACGCATTCATTCCGAATCATGCGGGGGAATTGACCGTGGGCGTCTGGATTATAGTCGGCGTGACCATGATGGCCGGACTAGGGGTGGCCTTAGGGATGTATGCCGCCAAGAAGGCTGCCAAAACCGACATGGCGCCGGCATCGCTGGATGATTTCAATGTCACGACCGCCCAGGAAGGGGCCGTTGTTCCCGTCATCTATGGCCGGCGGAGGGTTTCGGGGAACATCATCTGGTACGGAAACCTCGAGGCTGTGGCGCACACTCAGACCGCCGGAGGTAAGGGGGATGAAAGTGAAGTAACGGTTGGATATTACTATTACCTGGACGTGTGGCAGGCGATCTGTGCAAGCCGCGGCGGGATGCAGATTGTCGAATACTACGTCCAGGACGACAAACGCACCCCAAGCGCTACAACCATTACGCTGAACGACGGGTCCGAGCCGGATTTCCCGTCGGAGCCCGGAGAACACGCCAACCGGATCCCGGATGTCGCCCATGTCTTTTTCAAGAGGCTCTACCTTGGTGAAAACGTAACCTTTGTCCCGACCATCCATTACACCGTGGACGCACCTCTCGAAGATAGCCCGGTCAACCATGCCGTCATGGAAAAGGGTTTGAACCCGGCGGCGGTCATCTACGACATGCTGCTGCAGGCAGGGGCGGGAGGTACCTGGATCAATCTCGATAAATTCAATGAGGCTGCAGATTACTGGTACGAGCGAGGCTACGGGATCAACGTCGAGCTGCGGGAGCAGAAGGAAATCAAGAAGCACATCGCCAAGGTCCTTGAGTGGGTGGGCGGCGCCTTCGGGGTCGACGAGGAGGATAAGTTCATCATCAAGGCCTTCGATCCCAGCGAAGAGCCCTTTATGGAATTGAGCGATGATAACGACGATTTCCTTGATTTCACGATCACAAGGAAGCATTGGCTCGATACCCACAACTTTTTCCGAGGGAGCTATATCGACGAGAATCAGCTCTACAGCACCAGAACCGTTTCCTGCTACAACCCGGCGAACATCCGGCTTGTGGGGCGCCAGATTCCTCTGAGCGTCGACCTCACGTGTTTTCGGGATGTGACCACAGCCAGCAAGCGGCTCTGGGAAATCATGAAGCACGAGAGTTTCCCGGGCGCCAACCTCACCTTCAAGACCCACATGAAATGCGCCCGCCTGAACGTAGGGCACATCGTCAGGATTAACCACTCGCGTTACGGCCTCGAGGGAGTCGACTACTGGATCACCCGTAAGGATGTCTCCGAAATCGATCGGAACGAACTGACCTTCCAGGCCGAACAGGTGACGAGCAAGCTATTTGACGACGGATACGTCGACAGTGGTGATCCTGAATGGGAGCCTCCCGACTACCAGCCTCAGGCCCTGCTGCACCAGGCCATCTTTGAGCTGCCATACAACAGCAGCTTTGGAAGATACCCGGCCTTTGTGCTGCTGGCTCAGCGCAGAACCGCCTATGAAAACGGATTCGTGGTCCTGGTGAGCATAAACGGTACGGATTACACAAACCTCGGCACCGTGGGCACCTTCTCTCAGCGTGGCACTCTGGATGAAGATTATCCCTCTGATACGCCGGCCATCGATGACGAGGTCGGCATCCTTTACACGCCGGCGAGGAATGACCCGGTTTTCGGGACAATATCGAGGGAGGCCCTTTTCTCCACCCCTCGGATTGCCATCATAGGAAACGAGATCATCGGCTTTCAGAACGTCACACCAGAGGGAGAATCCAGCTATCGACTGACAGGTTGCATGCGCGGGATCTACAACACGCCCGTCGAAACGCATGGAGCCGGATCCGTGATCTGGCTCACCACTCTGGCGGACAATGTTGTCGGCGAAGGGGAATACACCACCTTCGGACAAGTTGTACCGGGGAGCAACTTCTACACCAAAATGCTGCCGAAGGTTGGAGCCAAGGTCCTCAACCCGGCTGATGCGACAGCGATCCATACCGTGAAGGCCTACAAGGCCGCAAAGCCCTGGTCTCCCTGCAGGGTCGAGGTTTACAGGCAGGATTACTTCACCCTGCATATCAGAATCTGGCCCACGAACCAAACGAAACAGGGCGCCGGCGCCGTGGCCGCGGAGAACCAGACCGATCAGGAGCCTTTCCTGTGGGATACGGATACCAGCTTCGAGATCTGGGACTCCGTCTATGGGGTCCACTATTGGATCATTGTGCCTTATGGGCCCTACTACGGCGAATACTCGATGAACGGCAATTTCACCCTCTACATGCAGCCCCGCAGGGAGGGGCAGTACTTGGGCGAGGTGATTTCCATCGACGTGGGAGATGAAGTTGGCAAGAGCTACATAGGACCAGTTGCGTAGGGGAGAAAAATGCCCAAAGTGATGCCGACAGAACTGGAGAAGCTGACATTGAATGCTCAGGGCTGGAATCAGATCCTGAGTGACAACATGCGGAAGCTGAACGATGCCCTGCTTAAGATCTCCGGGATGCTCGATGCGGATCTGAGCACGCTCGAGGATGGGGCTGTCCTGGTGTGGAATGCCAGCTCGCAGAAATGGGTGGCAACGCCTTGGGACGATATCTTCGAAGAGGAAACCACAACAACTTAGAGGCACAGCATGACGATCTTGGCCGCCACAAAGCTTGAAACCGCCGATTACGGGCAGCCTTACTGGGTGGCGATCTACAATAAAAACGTGGATCTGCTGAATCAGAAACTGCTCAAAATCAGCGCCTTGCTGGATGTCGACGCGACCAGCCTTGCCGATGGCGCCGTGCTGCGCTGGAATTCCGAATCCGCAAAATGGGAAGCGGTCGTTTTATAGGAGAGATTGCATGGCGACGACCTTGAGCCCGAGCGGGCTGAAAACAACCGAGTACGGCGATACTGACTGGCTGGAGCATCATAACGGCAACTGGGAAAGGCTCAACAACACGCTGCTCTATCTGAGCGCTCTCCTGGACGTCGATATATCCGGCCGGGCTGACGGGGATATCCTGGCCTATCATGCCGGATCCGGGAAATGGAAGCCGGTGGTGCCGGGGGTGCCGAAGTGAAGATCGCCATCCTGACCAACTTCAAGCGGATGAACCCGGGCTACAGCCTGACAGGCATTGTGCTGGACCAGGCCCGGATGCTAGCTGCCTATGATCATGAGGTTCATCTGTTCGTTTCAGAGAAATTCGACCTGGTGGAGGCCTGGCCCTTCGACCTGCCGGCCGGCGTCACTTTGCGCAGGGAGGTGCCTGCGGCGCCCTTGATCGACTACAAACACATGGAACCCCTCAAGCCGGAAGGCCAGGTCCTTGCCGATCGAACCCAGGCCTTCCTTGAGGGAGCGCTGTCAGGATTTGACGCCGCCTTCACGCATGACTGGATCTACACCGGCTGGAACGTGCCCTACGGTCAGGGCGTCAAGCAGGCCGGGCCGCATCTGCCGGAGGTACGGTGGTTCCACTGGATCCACAGTGTGCCGGCCAATGATAGGCACTGGCGGCGGATCCGGGAGTACAAGCCGATCGGCAACCACAAGGTGGTATACCCAAATAAAACGGACCTCCCGCGCGTGATCAACAAATACCGCGGCGGGCCCGAGGATGTTCTGGCAATCCACCATGTCAAGGACCTCCGGACCTTTCATGACTTCAGCCCCGAGACCTGCGAGGTGATCGCTCGGGTGCCGGGGCTGCTTCAGGCCGAGGTGGTTCAGATCCTGCCGGCCGGCGCCGACCGCCTGCACGCCAAGCGGGCGCGAGAGGTCATCCAAATCTTCGCGGCTCTCAAAAGCCAGGGGGCCAGCGTCTGTCTTCTGATCGCAGCTCAGCACGCAACCACGCCGGAGCGCAAGACAGCGATTGCGGGCCTCGAGGTCTGGGCCGTCGAGCAAGGGCTGATCGTCGGGCAAGAGGTCACGTTCACCTGCCGGCTGCGGCCGGAATGGGAAATCGGGATCCCCAAGCGGATGGTCCGGGAACTCTTTGCCTGTTCGAACCTGTTCATTTTCCCGACGAAGGAAGAGACCTTCGGCCTGGTAGTACCCGAGGCCGCCCTGGCCGGATGTCTCCTGGTGCTCAACGAGAGCCTCCCCATGCAGAGGGAGGTCGCCGGTGGCCGGGCCCTGTTCTATCACTTCGGGAGCCACCGACAGAAATATGTGATTGCTGCCCCGGAGGAGTATTTCGCCGGAATCGCGCGCGACATATTGGACCGGATGCGCCGGGATCTGAGCATCAGCGCCAGGGACTATGCCAGGCGTCGGTACAACTGGGATTGGCTCTATCACAATGAATATCTGCCGATGCTGGAGGAGACGCGTGGAAATTAGGATCAAGAGTTTCAACGGCATCGGCGACCTGCTCTTCTTGACACCGACTCTGCGGCGGATCAAGGAGACCTGCCCGGGAGCCAGAGTGGTGGTAAACACAAATCACCCGGCAATCCTCGCGGCCAGCCCCTTTGTGGACGGCATCAACGAGGGGCGGGACGGGGTGTTCCTCGGCTACCCGGATCCGATTCACCGGGTTCTGCCAACCCGGCACCACATCCTGAGTGATTGGGAGATTGTCTCGAAGGCCTACGGGCTGGAACTCGAGCCCCCGGAGCTCAAACCGGAGATCTATCTCGCCGGAGGGTGGGAGCGGGAGGTTTGGCGTTCCCGGGTCGGAGTCCAGGTGAGACACAAGGGACATTGGTGGAACAAAAAGGTTTGGCCTGGGTTCCTGGAATTATCCGGTATGCCTGGATTCGAGCCGATCCCGCGATGCCAAACAGTGGCCGACCTGGTGCGCGTGGTCGGCTCCTACCGGGCCGTGGTCTGCGCCGAGGGAGGGCTCAGCCACATTGCCCGGGCCCTCGGGGTCCCCGCTGTGGTTGTCTTCGGCGGGTTTGCGGATCCGGCCTGGAACGGATACGAGGAGCAGGTGAACATCTGCAACCCGCTGCCATGCAGCTATTGCTACAACCCGGATCCGTGCGTGGATTTTCTGGAACGCCGGTGCATGAAGGAAATCACCGTGGCCCAAGTGGCTGCAGCGGCCCAGGAGGCCGCGGAAAGGGGTGCCCGTTGAACGACGAGCTTTGTGCGGTCTGCAGGAGGGGGTGTGCACCCGGGTCGGTGGATCAGAAGCGATGCCTCGCGGATCCGAGGCTTAACCTGGGATCCGGTGAAATGCTCAAGACCGACCATATCAACTACGACATGACCGAGTTCCAGCGCGGCGGCCTTTGCACCGATGTCATAGGGCGCATCGAAGCCGTGGCGGATATTCTCCCTGCTGGGGTGTTCGCCGGGATTCTGAGCTCCCACGTGGTGGAGCACTTCCGGCCGCCCGGAGCCAAGAAGATGCTGCAGGATTGCTTCGCTCTCCTTCGCCCAGGCGGGCGCCTCATCCTCGAGGGGCCGGACATCCTCGGCATGTACCAGCACTACGGAAATGACATTGCAGGCTTGATCTGCGGGCTCTACGGAAATCAGCCCCACGTGGACAAGTGGGGTGATGAATGGAGCCACCGATGGGGCTACACGAAAGAAACCGCGGCAGAGCTGATGATATCCTGCGGCTTTAGAGTCGTCCATGTCGGGCATGGTCGGACCCACGGCATGGGAAACCGTGATTTTCGAGTGGAGGGGGTAAAGCCGTGACCGAACTGGCCATCGTCATACCATTTGTCAACGAGTACCCGCAGATCGCCTTCACAGTCCAAAACCTCATGTGTGAGCTCAATGGGTCTGGGATCGACTACAAGATCATTGCCGTTGACAACTACTGCCAGGAGGTCGCTGCCCAGGGCCGGCCGGCGGATAAAGGCGGCCAGTATATGGCCGAGATCGCACGGATTCAAGAGAGGGTAACCTGTCTATCTTATTCGGACAAGCTGTCCCACTGGAACGCCAAAATGGCGGCCGTGCGGGCTACCGACGCGCCTTTTTTGTTCTTCTGCGACGGGCACTGCATCTTGAGCCAAGGAGCTTTGGTGGGGATGTACCGATATTACGAGGCGCACCACGAGGCACTTCACGGAACCCTGCATCTGCCCCTTTCCTACATGCTCGAGCGGACGGGCCGGGAATTGATCTACAAACTGGTTGCCGATGCGGAAAAGGGCGTTGCCCATTATTCCTTCAGCCGCTACCGGCCGGCGGAAAAGCCGTACCGGGTGCCCTGCATGAGCACATGCGGAGTGATGATCACGCGCGAAATCCTGGTTGACCGGCTTGGGGGCTGGCCGGCGGAGCTGGGGATTTACGGGGGCGGGGAGAATTTCCTGAACTTCTGCCTGGCCGTGCTCGGTTACCACATCAACATCATACCGGGCCCGCCGCTCTACCACTACGCGGAAAAAAGGGGATACAGGTGGAACCACACTGATTGGGTGCGAAACCGCTGCATCGCGGCATATCTTCATGGCGGCCGGGATTTCGCGGGGAGATTTATGGCCTATGTGAAAGGTCGCCCCGAGGTTTTATCGTCGATTCTTGATGACGTGGTCATTCGGTGCGGTGAGCAAAGACGGCATATCAAATCCCAACAGGTGATGGACATCGAGGACTGGATGCAGCACTGGGTCAATGTGGCTCCAGGAGCAGCATGAAAAATCCGAAAGAGATTTGAAGTTTATCAGGAGCAGGCAGGGAGCACAACCTCCCCACCGACCCGTTGCGCCAACAACGGATCACAGCCGAAGCTGCTGCCCCTGTGCCCGGCCGGGCGGGAGGCATTTTATGCAGAAGCGGCATCGCATGTAAAGGGGGGAGATGTGAACAGCCCACTTGCCTATATCGGCGGAAAATCAAAGCTGTCCAAGATGATAATCGAGATGATGCCGGAGCATAAGTCCTACTGCGAGGTTTTCGCGGGGGCGGCCTTGGTGTTTTTCCGGAAACCGCCCTCGAAGTACGAGGTAATCAATGACCTCGACAGCGACCTCGTAGCCTTCTACCGGGTGCTCCAGAACCACCTCGAGGAGTTCCTGCGCCAGTTCAAATGGGTCCTGGCATCCCGGGAATGGTTCGAAGACTGGAAGCGCCAGCTGCCGGCCGGAGGCCTGACAGATATCCAGCGTGCTGCCCGCTACTATTATGTGCAGCGGCTTTGCTTTGGGGGTCGGGTAAGAGGAAGGACATTCGGAACGGCGCCAATGAGCAGGCCAAGGATCAACCTGGTTCGTATAGAGGAAGAGCTATCCGAGGTTCATCTGAGGCTTGCAGCAGTGACGATTGAAAATCTGTCCTGGCAGAACTTCATCAAGAAATACGATAGGAGTGAAACCCTTTTTTACTTGGATCCGCCCTATTTCAAGGCACCTTTTTACGCCCATAATCTCGTCCTGGCGGATTACCAGGAGATGGCGGAGATTCTGGGCGGGATCAAATCCAGGTTCATACTGAGCATCAATGATCATCAGGAAATGCGAAAATGCTTCAGGCGGTTCGATGTTCAGCCTATTGAGTTGAAGTATTCGGTGGCTGAAAAAGGACTGACAGACGGAAAGGAATTGCTTATCAGAAACTTCTGAACTCTTTAAAAAGGTGAGTGGATTTGGCCTGTCGATTCGGGGTGCCGAATCGAACAGGTTTTTTGCGCCCTGCGACCGGGGGCGGATTTTCTGTCGCAAAATTCATTTCAACGTGTCGCAGAATAAATTGACCTGCTAAGAAGTGTTCACAATGGGCTGCCCCTGCCCGCGATATCGCAAAATATTCGCCACAGCTGCTCGAAAAACAAAAATTCACTGCTTGTTGTATCGTAAGTTATTGATCTTATTGGTGCCTGGGACGGGAATCGAACCCGTACAGCCCTAAGGACCGAGGGATTTTAAGTCCCTTGCGTCTACCAGTTCCGCCACCCAGGCAGGGGGTGTTTCACCTTATGGAGAGAGAAAGCGGGAAGCCTCCGACGATTTCGGGGAAGCCGGGGCGGTGAGGGGCGCCGTCCGAGTGTCCCTGGATCGGGGGGATAGGCTTTTCATTAGCACAGGGGGGCGGGGTGTGTCAACGATCCGGAGAGGGGGTGCGGAGGTAGATGGGGTTCGAGAAGATCCATGGGCGGAGGCCGAAAAGGGGGCGGCGGAGGCAGGCCTCGAGGCGGTAGACGCCGGGGCCTGGTACGGGAAGGTGAGCATCGAGGAGGGTCCGCTCCTGCAAGAGGCGGCCGTTGCGGATGATTCGGACGAGGGAGGGGCGCGGCAGGTTGATCTGGAGGCGGCCGGGGCGGAAGGGGGCCTCCGCACCCATCGGGAGGGGGTCGCCTTCATCGGGGACGAAGGCGAACCGGAAGCCTTTGGCGGGTTTCAGGCCGTCGTGGGCCACGTAAAGGCTTCCCTTCTGGAGGGCCCGGTAGATCTGGAGGGCTGCGGTGTCTACGTCTCGGGAAAGGGGCGCATCGAGAAGGAGGTGCACATCGATGGAGCGGAGAAGCCGGCGGTAAGAGAAGGGCCTGAAACGGAGGAGGCCCAATCGGAAAAAGGAGCCGTGGGCGTCGGAGCCGCCAATCGCCGTCACACGGCGCTCGAGGCAGCAGCGGTCATAATAGGCGAGTGTTTCTTCGCTGGGTCCTTTCAGGCTCAAGGCCTTGAAGAGGAGGCAGTAGAGGGCGGTCGGGATGTCTTTGACGCGCTCCTTCCAGCGGGAGGAAAAATTCCAGATGCAGATGCCTGTAAAGTCCCTGACGGTCAGGTCGTTCCAGGTGTAGGCGATCCCGCCGTCTCTGAAGGGCATGCCTTTCTCGAAGGGATGGGCGAGAAAGCCGATCCCGCCCTGCGCCTTGACGCGGTCGATGGTGGTCTGGGGGCCGTCGGCATGCCCCGGAATCCACTCGTTGAGGTTGTAGGCCAGGTAGTGGTGGAAGCGGTGGCCGATCTCCTGGCCGATGAGGACGAGGACACGTCCGTAATAGCCGGCCTCATCGAGGTGCAACCCGCCGGCCATGTGGGCGTGGTCGTTCATCAGGATGAAATCGCATCCGGCGCGGGCCGCGTCCCGGGCGATCTCCGGCACCTCGGCGGTGCCGTCCGAATGGCGGGAGTGGATGTGAAGGTTTCCGACGACTTCGAACATGGGGCCGGACCTCGCAGCGATTGAATGCCTCGGCCCCGGGACGCAGGAGGGGCTCATTTCGCGGGAACCCGCGGGGTCCCGAACCGGCGAAGGCCGCCGCTACATCTTGTATTTGCCGAAGTCCTCCGGGTTCAATCCTTCGAGGATCTCCTGCCACTTCTTGCCCTTTTCGGACTTGTCCTCCGCCTCCGCCTTGAGATCGATCTGTCCCGACTTCCGAATCACCTCGTCGGATACGAAGATGGGCGCCTTGGCCCGCAGGGAAACCGCCAGCGCATCGCTCGGCCGCGCGTCGATGGTCATCTCCTTGCCCTCATGCAAGAAATGGATCATGGCAAAGTACGTATTGTCTTTCAGGTCGCAGACCTCCACCTTCTGGATCTTGACCCCGACCATCTCCAGGAGATTCCGGAACAGGTCATGGGTCATGGGCCTGGAAAACTTGATCCCTTCGAGCTCGCTGGCGATAGCCGTAGCCTCCAGAAGCCCGATCCAGATCGGAAGGGTCTCCTCGCCGTCGATCTCTTTCAATATGACAATCGGGCTGTTGGTCACCGGGTCGACCGTCAGTCCGGATATCACCATGGGTTTGTACATGGCTCCCTCCAAGGGATGCGTGCGCATCGGTATGTTTAAGTTTATTCTTAAACATACGCCTTCGTTTGTCAACAAGGCAGTCCAATGAGCGCCTTCCGGGAAGGGCCCGCGAACGCGTTGCGGAACCGTCAGGATTGACATTTTCGGACGGTCGGCATAGCGTGTACCGGTCTTTGGAAACACTACACCTTCTTCCCGGCCGGAGGAACAGACCCCCCATGGAAAAGGCGATCATCTCGGTGCTCGGCACCGACAGGCCCGGCATCATGGCGGCCATATCGAGGACCCTCTCCGACAACGGCTGCAACATCGAAGATGTCAGCCAGACCATCCTCCAGACGGAGTTCGCAGGAGTGGTCATCGTCTCCCTGCCCGAGGCGGCGGCCCTCGACGGGATCGAGGCGGCCCTCGACCGGGCCCTTCGACCGATGGGGCTGAGCACCTTCGCGAGGCCGCTCGACAAGAGCGTCCCCCCTGCCCCTCCGGCGGCCAGCCAGCCCTTCATCGTCACCACCATGGGGGCGGACCGCATCGGTCTGATCGCCGGGATCAGCGAGGTCATGGCGGCCTTCGGGGCCAACATCGTGAACCTCAAGGCCATCTTCCGCGGCGGAGAGGATCCCCGGCGCAACACGATGATCTACGAAGTGGATGTGCCCGTGTACACCGATCCGGCCGCCTTCCGCAAGGCGCTTCACGCCCGGGCCGAGGAGCTGGGGCTCGCCCTCAGCCTGCAGCACAGGAACATCTTCGACGCCCTGCACCGCATCTGAGCGAGCGCCGCTCCGCCTCCTATAAGATTAAAGATGGAGAGACCCGATCATGATCAATGACCAGGATATATTGGCCACGCTGGAGATGCTCAAGGTGGAGCACCTGGACGTGCGCACGGTGACCCTCGGCATCAGCCTGTTCGACTGCGCCAGCGACGATCCGGACCGGTTCATGGCGCGGATTCGGGAGAAGATTTTAGGCCTGGCGGCCCCCCTGGTGCAGGTCTGCGCCGAGGTCGGCGAGAAATACGGGATCCCGGTCGTGAACAAGCGGATCGCGGTCAGCCCCCTCGCCGTGGCGGGCGCCCCTTTTTCCGCGCCCGGCTTCGTGCGGATCGCGGAGGCCCTCGACCGGACCGCCCGGGAGGTCGGCGTGGACTTCATCGGCGGGTTCAGCGCCCTCGTCGAAAAGGGGTTTTCGAGGGGCGACCGGGCCCTGATCGAGAGCCTCCCGGAGGCCCTTTCCCGCACGGAGCGCCTCTGCGCCTCCGTGAACGTGGCCTCGACGCGGGCGGGCATCAACATGGACGCGGTCTACCTCATGGGGCGCACGATCAAGGCCGCGGCAGCGGCCTCGGCCGGGGCGGACGGCATCGCCTGCGCCAAGCTGTGCGTCTTCGCCAACATCCCGCAGGACATCCCCTTCATGGCCGGCGCCTATCTCGGTGTCGGGGAGCCGGACGCCGTCATCAACATCGGCGTGAGCGGACCGGGCGTCGTCAAACGCGCCATCGACCGCGCCCGCGCGGTGGAGCCCAGCCTCGACCTCGGAAGGCTTTCGGAGCTGATCAAGCGGACCGCCTTCAAGGTCACGCGGGCCGGCGAACTGATCGGGCGTGAGGTGGCCGAGCGGCTGGGGGTCCCGTTCGGCGTGGTGGACCTCTCCCTCGCCCCGACCCCCGACGTGGGCGACAGCGTCGGGGAGATCTTCCAGAGCCTCGGGCTGCAGGCCATCGGGGTGCCTGGCTCGACGGCCCTGCTGGCGCTTCTGAACGACGCCGTGAAAAAGGGCGGGGCCTTCGCGAGCTCCTATGTGGGGGGGCTGAGCGGCGCCTTCATCCCGGTCAGCGAGGACAGCAACATCGCCGAGGCCGCGCGCAGCGGCCTCCTGAGCCTCGAAAAACTCGAGGCCATGACGAGCGTCTGTTCGGTGGGGCTCGACATGGTCGCCGTGCCGGGGGATGTATCGGCCGAAACGCTTGCCGCGATCATCGCCGACGAGATGGCGATCGGCGTCGTCAACAAGAAGACCACCGCCGCCCGCCTCATCCCGGTGCCCGGGAAGCGGGCCGGGGAAAAGGCGTTCTTCGGGGGGCTGCTGGGGGAGGCCACCATCATGCCGGTCAACGGCGCCAATGGAGACCCCACCTTCATCCGCCTGGGCGGCAGGATCCCGGCGCCCACGCAAAGCCTCGTGAATTGACACGGAAAGGTGAGCATCTCATGAATCAGAAGCAGAAAGGGCCTTTTTTCCCCTTCGTCCTGGATTACAAGCCCGGTTTCTTCCTGAGCTGGCTGCTCTATCGGCTCTTCCGCCACGTGCGCTTCGACGAGAACATGACCGAAGAGCTCAGGCAGATGAACCGCGACGGGACCGTGGTCTACGCCATCAAGTACCGCGGCAGACTCGAATATCTCCTCTATCATTACCGCTTCCTGAGAAGCCGCCTGCCCTACCCCAAGATCGCCTTCGATCTCAACATGGTCCTGCTGCTTCCGCTTCGGCAGCTTTTCCGCTGGCTCCGCTTTCAAGTCGGGCACTTCTTCAAGAACGGCAAGTTTGCCGACCCTTACGAAAGCGCCTTTTTCCGGGACGCGATCCTCTCGGGGGACACGGCCCTCCTCCCGCTGCTGAGCCCCAAGCGGTTCCGGCGGCAGTTCATCCACGCCGAAAAGGACCCGATGCAGCTGCTGATCGAGACCCAGAAGACCATGGACCGCCCCATCTTCATGATCCCGCAGCTCATCCTTTACAAGAAGGCCCCGGAAAAGGAGCACCCCGGCATCCTGGACATCTTCTTCGGTTTCAAGGAAAACCCCGGGATCATCCGCAAGATCGTCCTCTTCTTCCGCTACCACCGCCGGGCCTTCATCGACTTCGGGCAGCCGCTGAATCTGCAGGAATACCTCGCCGCGAGCGCGGCCGACCTCTCCCCCGAGGCAGCGGCCGCGGAGATCCGGCAGGAGATGATCAACCGCATCGACCAGCAGAAGCGGGTCATCCTCGGCCCCATCATGAAATCGCACCAGCAGCTGAAGGAGATCGTCCTGCGGGACCCGAAGGTCATGCAGCTGATCGAGCACAGCGCGAAGGGGAACCCCAGGGCCGTGAAACAGGTCAAGAAAAAGGCGGCCGCCCACTACGAGGAGATCGCGGCCGACTACAACAGCGCCTACATCCAGTTTTTCCACCTGACGCTGAGCTGGCTGTGGAAGAAGATCTACGAGGGGATCGAAGTCGAGCCGAACGAGCTCGCCAGGGTGAGAAAGGCCGCCGGCCAGGGCCCGCTCATCTACATCCCCTCCCACAAGAGCCACGTCGATTACCTCGTGCTCAACTACATCCTCTACGATTACAACATGCACATCCCCCGGGTCGCCGCGGGGCAGAACCTGGCCTTCTGGCCCATGGGGCACATGTTCCGGAAGTCCGGGGCCTTTTTCATACGCAGGACCTTCAAGGGGGCGCGCCTCTACGCGACCATCTTCGCCCGGTACATCAAGGCCCTGCTGAAGGAAGGCTACCCGCTGGAGTTCTTCATCGAAGGGGGACGAAGCCGCAGCGGCAAGCTGATCATCCCCAAGATCGGCTTCCTGTCGATCCTGCTCGAGGCCTACCAGGAGGGCTTCTGTGAAGACCTGCTGTTCGTCCCGGCCTCGATCAGCTACGACCGGATCCTCGAAGAGAAGGCCTATCTGAAGGAATTGAGCGGGGGGGAAAAGGAGCGGGAGAGCTTTTTCCAGATCCTGAAGGCCCGGCGCTTCCTCAAACGCAAGTACGGCAAGATCTACATCCGCTTCGGACAGCCCATCTCTCTCAGCGACTACATCCGCGCCTCCGGGCGGGAGCTCGAACCGGGCGACCACCGGCGGCTGGCCTCCCATCTGATCCAGGCCATCAACCACGTGACGCTGGCCACCCCGCTGGCGCTCATAGCCGCCGCGCTGCTCACCGGGCACCGGCACGGTTTCCTCCTGAGCCAACTGAAGGCCACCGCCGGGGAGTTCCTGGAGTTCCTCGGCGGGCAGAAGGTCCCCGTCGCCGGCAGCCTGTCATCCTTCGACGAGGCGGTGGAGGAGACCCTGAACCTGCTGATCGGCTGGAAGGTGGTGAACCAGCTGGAGGACGTCTCCGGGGAGGAGACCTTCTACTTCATCGAAAAGGAGCGGGAGCTCGAACTCGAATACTACAAGAACAGCATCATCCACTGGTTCATCTCGCACGCCTTCGTGGGCGTCTCCCTCATCAGCCGGCCCGAAGAGATCAAGACCCACCAAGGGGTCCTGGAGGATTACCGCTTTCTGAGAAGGCTCTTCCAATATGAATTCATCTTCGAGGAGACGCACGACGATGTCGCGGCCGTGGCCTCGGGGCTGGATTATTTCCAGGAAAAGCGGCTGATCTTCTATGAGCGGGAATCGGAGGGATACCGCGTCAGGGCGGAGGGGATCGAGATGCTCCGCATCTGGGCGGGGTTCGCCCGCACGTTCCTCGAGGCCTACTGGGTCGCCGTGCGCGCAGCGCTCCGGGACGAAGGCGAACGCCGTCAGAAGGGGGACGCCCTCAAGCGGATGAAAAACCTCGGACTGCGCTACCACAAGCTCGGCATCATCCGCAACCTGGAGGCCCTCTCGCAGGTCACCTTCAAGAACGCGGCGCAGCTGATCGACCAGCACATCCTCAAGTCCCTGGACGATTCGGCGCCTTCCTTCCCGGAAGACGAGCGGGATCTCCACCGGCTTGCCCAGCGGATCTACGACCTTTTCCACTATGCTTACTGACCCGCCGGGGTGAACAGGCCCCCCCGGGATCCCACCGCCCGAAGCGGGATTCCCGTTCCGCCCGGAACGACGGTAAAGAGGCGGTCTGCGCCAAAGGAGCCGGATCGGAAGCAAGAGGCCGGAGGCCCTTCCCCTGATCGAGCAGGGGAAGAACCTCCGGCCTTTTCCTGTCGCCTTCGAGCGGATTCCGGCGGGGCTACACCACGCTGAACTCCGCCTCCGTCAGTTTGGCATGCGCCGCGGCCAGCCGGGCGATGGGGACCCGGGGCGGGGAGCACGACACGTAGGTCATCTTGATGTAGTGGCAGAAGCGGATGGCGTCCGGATGCCCGCCCTGCTCTCCGCAGATGCCGACCTTCATGTCGGGGCGGGTCTTGCGGGCCCACTCGATCGTGATCATCATCAGCCGGCCGACGCCCTTGATGTCCAGGACCTCGAACGGGTTGTGCTGCAGGATCTCGTGCTGCTTGTAAAGCGGCAGGAACTTGTTCTCGGCGTCCTCCCGCGAGAAGGAAAAGGTCGCCTGGGTCAAATCGTTGGTTCCGAAGGACATGAACTCCGCCAGCTCCGCGATCCGCCCGGCGCGCATGCAGGCCCGCACCACCTCGATCATGGTGCCGAAGTGGAACGGCACATTGATCTTGAACTTCTTCTCCACCTCCTTGTGGATCTGGCTCACGTAGCGGTGCACCCACTTGAGCTCCTCGAGCGTGCAGACCTGCGGGACCATGATCTCGGGGCTGATCCGCCCGCCGGTCTTGATGTGCTCGGCGGCGGCCTCGAGGATCGCCCGGATCTGCATGGCGTAGATCTCCGGGTAGGTGATCCCCAGGCGGACGCCGCGGTGACCGAGCATCGGGTTCGTCTCGGCCAGGGCGCGCACTTTCCTCAGGATCACCTCCTTGTTGTCGATCAGGGTCTCCGCCAGGTGTTTGTTCTTGAGCTCCTCCAGGCCGAGCGTGATCGCCTCGAGGTTGGCCGAATACCGTTCGTGCAGCTGCGGATCCAGCATCTTGAGGGTGTCCGGGAGGGTCGCCATCCCCTCGATGGTCTTGCGCAGCTCGCGGAGGTGGGTGATCTCCTGGATCAGCTCGTCGGCGGAGGGCAGGAACTCGTGGATCGGCGGGTCCAGCAGACGGATCGTCACCGGATAGCCGTTCATGATGCGGAAGATCTCCTTGAAATCCTCGCGCTGGATAGGCAGCAGACGGTTGATCGAAGCCTGCCGCTCGTCGGTGGTCTCAGCCAGGATCATCTCCTGGACGATCGGCAGACGGTCCGGCTGGTTGAACATCCGCTCCGTCCGGCACAGGCCGATGCCCATCGCGCCGTACTTCTTGGCCTTCTTGACCGCCTCGGGCGTGTCGGCGTTCGCCATCACCTCCAGCTCGCTGATCTCGTCCGCCCATTCGAGCAGTACGAGCAGATCCTCGACGAACTCCGGTTCGATCGTGGGGACCCTTCCCTGGAAGACGTTTCCGGTCGTCCCGTCGATCGTGAGCACATCGCCTTCCCGCAGCGGGACTCCGGCGAGCACGGCCTCGCGCGCGGCGTAGTTGATCACCATGGTCTCGCAGCCCGAGACGCACGGTTTGCCCATGGCGCGGGCGACCACGGCCGCGTGGCTGGTCTTGCCGCCGCGGCTCGTCAGGATCCCCTGGGCGGCGAAGAAGCCGTGGATGTCGTCGGGTTTGGTCTCCTCGCGGACCAGGATGACCTTCTCGCCCAGCTTGGCCTTGCTCTCGGCCCGGTCGGCGTCGAAGACGATCTTGCCCCAAGCGGCGCCGGGAGAGGCGGGCAGGCCGGTCGCCAGCACGTCCACCTTCGCTTCGGGGTCCAGCCGCGGATAGAGAAGCTGGGCCAGCATGTCCGGTTTGATGCGCAGAATCGCCTGGTCTTCGGTGATGAGCCCCTCGTTCACCATGTCGATGGAGGTCTTGATGAAGGCCGCCGCGTTCATCTTTCCGTTCCGGGTCTGGAGGCAGTAGAGCTTGTTCTTCTCGATCGTGAACTCGAAGTCCTGCACCTCGCGGTAGCGCTTCTCCAGGGTGTGCCGGAGCTTCTCCAGCTCCTGGTAGACCTCGGGCATCTCGCGGCGCAGCTCCCGGATCGGCTTCGGGGTGCGGATGCCCGCGACGACGTCCTCCCCCTGCGCGTTCAGCATGTACTCGCCGTAGAGGCGGTTCTCACCGGTGGCGGGGTTCCGCGTGAAGGCCACACCGGTCGCGCAGTCGTTGCCCATGTTTCCGAAGACCATGGTGCAGATGTTCACCGCCGTCCCGTTGGCCATCTCATTGGTGATCCCGAACTCCCTGCGGTAGTCGACGGCGCGCTTCCCCATCCAGGAGCGGAAGACGGCCTCGACGGCCATCTCGAGCTGCACATAGGGGTCCTGCGGAAACGGTGCGCCCGTCTTTTCCTGCACGGCGTGCAGAAAACGGCCGCAGATCTCCCGCAGGCCCTCGGCATCCAGATCGATGTCCTGGGCCGCCTTGTACTTCTTCTTGACCGCCTCGAAGATCTCGTCGAAGAGCTCGTCGCCGAGCCCCAGCCCGACCGAGCTGAACAACTGGATCACGCGCCGGTAGGCGTCGTAGACGAACCGTTCGTTCTGCGTCTGCTCGATGAGCCCGGGCAGCGTCTCCTCGTTCAATCCGAGGTTCAGGATGGTGTCCATCATCCCGGGCATGGAGATGGCCGCACCGGAGCGAACGGAGACCAGCAGCGGGTTCTTCGGATCCCCGAAGCGTTTGCCGGTCTTCTGTTCGAGGTCCGCCATCGCCCCTTTGATCTGCCCCATCAGCTCCGCGTCGAGCCCCTTCTTCTTCTGGGCCAGGTAAGCCAGGCACGCCTCGGTGGTGATGACGAACCCCGGCGGAACCGGAAGCCCGATCTGCGTCATGTCGCAGAGATTGGC
Source organism: Desulfatiglans anilini DSM 4660 (assembly GCF_000422285.1). Classification (NCBI taxonomy): domain Bacteria; kingdom Pseudomonadati; phylum Thermodesulfobacteriota; class Desulfobacteria; order Desulfatiglandales; family Desulfatiglandaceae; genus Desulfatiglans; species Desulfatiglans anilini. The sequence continues at coordinate 343,175 of NZ_AULM01000002.1, read as the reverse complement.
CCCTTTGCCCCCCAGGAGTTTCTTGTTCTTGCTGTCCCCCGCCTCAAATGCATAGACGAACTTTTTCGTGGTCATGGGTTCCCCCTTCTGTCGCGCAACCTGAAATACTCCTGTAAATAGGCCAACCCCAGCAGGACAACCGCCAGCAGCAGCGTCCACCAGAACGAACGGCCCTGCAAGAAGAATCGGCCGATGAGGATCGCGATCCCCACGGCCAGCACGAGCCGAATGATGAACATCTCCCATTTTCCCATGTTTCGCAGCTCCGTTCTCCACCCGTGAACACGCCGGGGCAGCCTCCCCTGCGGACTCGGCCCCCGGGCATAGCGCCTCCTTTCAATCAGGAGGGTTTCTTGAAAGGAATGACGCGGGCGGCACCCTTCCGCCCTTCCCCGTTTTCGGCCGGCGGGCCCTCCGGCGCCGTCGCCGGCGGCGTTGCCCTGACCTCTTCGAGGCGGACAGCCTGGCCTCCCATGGTGAAAGACTCGCCGTCCACGTAAGACTCGCGCAGGATCCACCGGACGACCTGGCTCGGCACACTCAGGAAAAGGAGCGTCACCTGGCACCACCCCGGCTTCACATCGGGTTCGATCGCCTCGATGCGGGCGTAAATGGCGGGGGCATCCTGGTAATAGACGAGGATGACATCCCCCGGTTTCCGCTTCATCATGACCTCACTCCTCACCCCCGGCCGGCCGGGGCGGACAAGACGCCCGAGCGGGTTTCAGGCGGGGGGCCGCATCCGCCGCTCTTATTCCGAATCCCGGATGACGCTTCCCGGATCGGTCCGTAGTTTTTCGAGCTTCTCTTCGAAGCCGCGCCCGAGGTCGACGCCCATCTCCTGTGCCCTCTTCTTGGCATGGAGGCCGATATTGCGCGAATCCTTGAAAAATCCGTCATCCTTGCGGGCGGACGGATCGAAAGAGGAGAGCCGGTCTTGCTCCGAGACGTGGAAACTGACGCGTGAAATGAGCCGCTTCCACTGTTTCCCCCCGCAGCCGGGGCACGAAAGGCCCTCTTCGTCCTCTTTCTTCATGATCAACGCCTGGAAAGTCCTGGCGCATTGCCGACATTCATATTCATATATGGGCACGTTCCATCATCCCCCTTGCACATTCGCCGTCCGCCCCCGCCTGGCCCTGCAGCCTTCGCGCGGGCGGCAGTCCGCCATAAACCACACGCTCGACGGGGCTGCGCTCAGCCACCGTGAAATCCGCCGCCACCCCCGAGACCGAGCGCCAAAGGCCGAGCGGCCACCGGGCCCCGCCGCGAGGCGGTGGGGCTGAGTGCCCGAAGGGCGCGAAGAAACCGGGGTCCGCCCCGAAGGGACGGGACTGAGCGCGATCCTGAAAAGACCGTTTGCGCATGCAGACTTTTTATCAAATTCCCGGTCATTTATCAAGCGATTACCCAACGCCGCCGCGGCATCCGGGCCCCTGTCGTCGAGACACATTTCCCTTGACACCTCCCAGCCCTTGTGGCATGTAACGATTTTCACAAGTGACATAATGCCCCAAATGGGTATTTCATGCCCTTTCGGGCGGACGCGGAAGAGAGCACAGGTCGGCCGATTTCTCCGCGGCTCCTGAGGGGCGCCGGGTTTGCGCGAAGGCGGGAACCGCTCCTTCGCATCGAGGTATCCGATTTTACCGACTTCGAGACGAATCTCTCGAAACAACACTTCAACGCTGAGAAGCAGGAGAAAGAATGTCATGAGTCAAAATAAACCCAAGGGCTCTGTAGCGGTTATCGGGGGCGGCATCGCGGGAATACAGGCCGCCCTTTCCCTTGCTGACGCAGGATATGGTGTCCACGTGGTCGAACGTATGGCAACCCTGGGCGGGATGATCCCCAATCTCCACCGGTTCTACCCCCTCTGCGCCTGCTGCAAGGTGAACCCCAAGATCGCCGCGTGCCAGCAAAACCCCAATGTCAACGTCCTGACCGACACTCAGGTCACCGGAATATCGGGCGAACTGGGCCGATTCACCCTGAACGTGGAACAAGGCGGCGTCGCCAAACAGCTCGAGGCCGGCGCCGTAGTCTTTGCAGCGGGCATCGAGGCCTTCGATCCTTCCCAGCACGACACCTACGCCTATCACCGCTACCCGAACGTCGTCACCAGCGTTGAATACGAACAGCTCCAGAAGCCGACCGGCCAGGGGAAAGGCATCGTCAAGAGGCCGTCGGACGGGCAGTCCCCGCAGAAGATCGCCTGGCTCCAGTGCGTCGGATCGCGTGACATCAACCGCTGCGACGCCCCCTACTGTTCGTCGGTCTGCTGCATGTACGCCCTCAAGGAGGCCGTCAACAGCGTCGACGTCGACGAAAACGTCGAACCCGTCATCTTCTACATGGACATGCGCACCCACGGCAAGGGCTTCGAGGCCTACCTGAACGATGCCAAGGCCCGCGGCATCCGCCTCGTCCGCAGCCGGATCCACACGGTGGACCCCGAGCCCGGAAGCGACGACCTGAAACTGACCTACGCCGACGAAGCCGGCACGCTGCAAGAAGAGACCTTCAACATGATCGTCCTCTCAGTGGGCCTCAAACCGGCGGCGGACGCGATCGCCCTGGCGGAGAAGATGGGGCTGCAGCTGAGCCCCGACCGCTTCCTGGCCACGCCCCCCTTCCAGCCGGTCGGCACCAGTCTCCCGGGCGTCTTTACCTGCGGCGGAATGTCCGGCCCTCTGGATATCGGCCAGTCCATCACCCAGGCCAACGCCGTGGCGGCCGAGATCGCAGCGGTCCTGGACCCGGCGGCCCTCGCCCCTCCCGTCATGTATCCGCAGATCGTTGCCGACCCTGACGCGGAGCCCAAGATCCTCGTCGCCTACCATCTCTGCCCTGGCATGGATCCCGGCATCGGCAAGCGCATCGAGGCCTTCACGTCCAAGCTCCCGAAGGTGGCCTCCGTCGCCGGCATGGAGGGCACATTCCTGGATCAGCTCGTCCAGTCGATCCAGTCCGCCGGCGCCAACCGCCTGGTCTTCGCCAGCTGCACGCCGCTCATCCACAAGGCCCTGCTCGAAGAGGCGCTCAAGCGCAGCGGCCTGAATCCGGCCCTGTTCGAGTTGGTCGACCTGCGGGTGCTCGACATCGCTGCCGACACCCAGTTGAATGATCGGCTGCGCATGGGCGTCGCCCGCGCCGCCCTGAGCACCCCCACCCCGGTCCGGGAAGTCCCCGTGACCAAGCAGGCGCTCGTCGTCGGCGGGGGTCTGGCCGGGATGGAAAGCGCTCTGGCGATCGCACGGGAAGGGTTCCCGGTGACGCTGGTCGAAAAAGACGCCGCCCTGGGGGGACACGCGCTTCACGTCCGGTCCACCTGGCAGGGCTACGATGTTCAGGCCTACCTGAAGGACCTGCTCGCATCCGTTCAGAAGAACAGCCTCATCACCGTCCTGACCGGCGCCACGGTCAAGGAAAGCCACGGCTTCGAAGGGCAGTTCCTGAGCACCCTGGAGCAGGGAGGCAAGACCCTGCCGCTCGCCCACGGTGTGACCGTGCTCGCGACGGGCGGCGATCCGGTCCCGGCCGTCGAGTATCTCTACGGTCGGAATGACCAGGTCTACCTGTGGAACGAGCTCAGCACGAAGCTCTTGAAGGACCCGAAGGCGCTCGAGTCGGCCTCATCGGGTGTCTTCATCCAGTGCGTGGGATCGAGGGAGCCCGAACGGCCCCACTGCAGCAACCTCTGCTGCGGGTTCGCCGTACGGACCGCCATCGACCTCAAGGAAAAGAACCCGAACATGGATATCTACATCCTGTACCGGGAGATGCGGACCTTCGGCGAACGCGAGGAACTCTACCGGACCGCCCGCCAGAAGGGCGTGGTCTTCATCCGCTACGACCTCGAGCACAAACCGGCGGTCACGGCTGCCGACGGCAGGCTCACGGTGACGGTCTTCGATCCGATCCTCGGCAAAGACCTGGCCCTCCCGGCGGAGTTCATCTCGCTCCAGACCGCCATCACGGCCCCCAACAACGCCGCCCTGCCGACGCTTTTCCGGGTCGGCCTGGATGAGGACGGCTTCCTCGCCGAATCGCCCGAAAAGATGAAGCCCTCCGATACGACGATCAAAGGCATCTTCCAGGCGGGCCTGGCGCACTACCCGAAGGACACCCTCGCCAGCATCGCCCAGGCCAAGGCCGCTGCAGGCCGGGCCCTGGAGACCCTGAAGCAGGACACCGTCCAGGCGGCGGTCCTCGTGGCCGAGGTGCGGCCCGAAAAATGCGCGGTCTGCTGCACCTGTGTGCGGACCTGTCCGTTCCACGTGCCCTATATCGATCACGATCGCGGAGCCGCCTATATCGACCCCGCGTTGTGCCAAGGCTGCGGTATGTGCGTCGCGGAATGCCCCGGCAAAGCCATTGTAATGCCCGGCGTCTCCGATCAGATGCTGAACCAGGCGCCTTCCATCCTCATGGAAACGAACTAACCGGTGTCCCCGCATTAGAGAGGTCAATGACACCAGGTGTTTAAAGGAGATGCTGCAATGACTGATTTTGAACCCCAAATCATCGCTTTTTGTTGTTCGAACTGCGCCTCATCGGCGGCCACCGTCGCGGAAAGCATGTCGCTGACCATGCCGGACAACGTCAAGGTCGTTCAGGTTCCATGCACTGGAAGGCTCGAGACCCTCCACCTTCTCAAGGCCTTCGAGAACGGCGCGGACGGTGTCTATGTCGCCGGCTGCCAGACGGACAGCTGTCAATACATCTCCGGCATCTCGCAGGCGGCCAAGCGGGTCGCCCAGGTCAAAAAGGTGCTGGAGGAACTGGACATGGAGCCGGAACGTATCGAGATCTACAATCTCTCCGCCGGAAGGGGACGGCGTTTCGTGGACGTCGCCCATGAGATGCTGAACCGGATCAAGGAGCTCGGTCCCAACCCAGTACGCGTGAAACCCTAGATACTCTGCGAGGTACAAGTAATGATAGTCGCTGAACCAAAGCCCATCAAAGAAGTGGTCGAGATGGTCAAGGACTGCAGCAGGGTCCTGGTCATCGGGTGCAAAGGCTGTGTCACGGTCTGCAACGTCGGAGGCTCGAAAGAGGTGGGCATCCTGGCCTCCGCGCTCAGAATCGCCGCCGCCAAAGCCGGACGTCGGATCGAGGTCGGCGAGCACACGCTCGAGCGGCAGTGCGATCCGGAATACATCGAAGAAGTCAAGGACAGGATCGAGGGCTATGACGGAGTGGTCTCCATCGCGTGCGGCGTCGGCCCCCAGTTTCTCTCGGAGCGCTACCCGGAAAAGCGGATCTTCCCCGGAGTCAACACGCGGTTTATGGGGGGAGCTGTCCAGCACGGCATCTGGGAAGAGCGCTGCGCCGGCTGCGGCACCTGCGTCATCCACTTTTTCGGCGGGATGTGTCCGATCGCACGCTGTTCCAAGAGTCTGATGAACGGCCCCTGCGGCGGATCCGCCAGAGGCAAGTGCGAGATTGCCAAGGACGTCGACTGCGTGTGGGATCTGATCGTCCGGAAGCTGATGGCTCAGGGGCGTCTTGAAGACCTCCTCCAATTCAGACCGCCCAAGAGTTGGACCACGGCCCGGGACGGAGGCCCGCGCAAACTGTTCAGGGAGGAGCTGGTAAAATGAGCGAATACAAATCAGGCAGCAATCTTGAAAAGGTACTGAAAGCGGGACATTTCGCCTTTACCGGTGAGTGTGGACCTCCCATGGGGGCCAATGTCGAGCACCTGAAGGAAAAAGCCCATCATCTGAAAGGCGTCGTCGACGCCGTCAACGTCACGGACAACCAGACCGCTGTCGTGCGGATGTCCAGCTGGGCCGCGTCGCTGATCCTGCTTCAGGAAGGGATCGAACCGAACTTCCAGATGGTCTGCCGCGACCGCAACCGCCTCGCCATGCAGAGCGACATCCTGGGCGTTTACAGCCACGGAATCCGCAACATGCTCTGCCTGTCCGGGGACCACCAGAAGTTCGGCAACCATCCTGAATCGAAGAATGTCTTCGACATCGATTCCATGCAGCTGATCAACCTGGTCAAGACCATGCGGGACGACGGCAAGTTCCTGAACGGGCAGGACGTCGACGTACCCCCGAAGCTCTTTATCGGAGCGGCCTCCAACCCTTTCGCCGACCCCTTCGAGTTCCGGGTCTACCGGCTCGCCAAGAAGATCGCCGCCGGAGCGGATTTCATCCAGACCCAGTGCATCTACAATATGGATAAATTCCGCGCCTTCATGAAGCAGGTGGTCGACATGGGCCTGCACGAAAAGTGCTACATCCTCGCCGGCGTCACCCCGATGAAAAGCGTCGGTATGGCGACGTACATGGCGAAACAGGTCCCCGGCATGGATGTCCCGGACTCGCTGCTGAAGCGCCTGCGCGGCGCCGGCAAAGGGAAGGTCGCCGAGGAGGGCATCCTCTTCGCCCTCGAGCAGATCGAGGAGTTCAAGCAGATGGAAGGCGTCGCGGGCGTGCACCTGATGGCGATCGAGTGGGAGCACCGCGTGCCCGAAATCGCCGAAAGGGCCGGCATGCTTCCGAGGCCTCAGGTTTAAACCCCGCCGGATCGAGATCGAACCCCCGGGGATGCCGGATTTCCGACGGCATCGCCGGGGGCTTTTCGACGATCGGCCTCTTCCGCCTTTCACCGCACGACGCCTGGCCCCACGCAATGGTCGAACCCTTTCGCACGGAGGCCCCGGATGAACGATATCCACCGCCCTTACGACCGTCTAGGCCTGCTGCTGCTCGGTCTGTCGCTCGCCTTCGGCATGATCGCCACGGCCTTCCTGGTGACGACGACCCTGGAGCGGCTGAAGCGCTCGAATGAAACGATCACCGTCAAGGGGTTCGCCGAACGGCGGGTCACCTCGGACATCGCCGTCTGGAGAGGGCAGGTGACCGCCCGGGGCGAGGACCTGAGGGCATGCTACGAGACCCTTTCGAGGGACATGGAGCGGGCGCGGGCCTATCTCGTCCAGAACGGGCTCGAGCCCGGACAGATCGAGCTGTCCTCCGTCAACACCATGACGCAGTACCGTCAGAACGAAAAGGGATACCAGACCCACGAGATCGCCGGCTACGTCCTCGAGCAGTCCCTGACCGTCAACTCCCCGGATGTCCGGAAAATCGCGCAGCTCTCGAAGGACGCCACCTCCCTCATCAGCGAGGGGATCGCGTTCACTTCCTTCCCGCCCGAGTACTACACCTCGGAGTTCGATCGGATCAAGATCGATCTCCTCTGGGAAGCCACGAGCAACGCCCGCCTCAGGGCCGAGCAGTTCGCCGGGAGCAGCGGGATCCACGTCGGCGACTTGAAGTCCGCCTCCCAGGGCGTCTTTCAGGTCACCCCCGTCCACTCGACCGAGATCTCCAGCTACGGGATGTACGACACCAGTTCCATTGAAAAGAGCGTCAAGGCCGTCGTGACCATCCAGTACGCCATCCAGAAATGAGACCGGCCGCCTGCGAGGGGTGACATCCCCGCCGCAGGCGGCCGCTTCCCATCCCTGGGCCTGTCTGTCGCTTATCCGTTCATCCGCTCGAGGATGACTTCAACCTTCAGCGTCTCCCCTCCCAGCCGCGCCGCAAAGCGGCAGGCCTCCACCGCCTGCTCGAGGCAGCGGCGGAACGCCTCCGTCTCCCCCGACAGCCCGCTCCAGGACACGTCCTTCACCCGCCCGGACGGATCGATGCGGAACCGGACCGTGACGCGGTCCCCTTTGCGGGCCGCAATCCCTTTTCCATCCAGGCAGGCGGCCCAGACCTCGATCTGCCCGGCCACCACGCGCCGCACCTCGGCCTCATCGAGCCCATCCGGGGCCGTGATCGCTCCGATGGCCCATCGGGCCTGCTCTGCGGGCCTTTTTTCGCCGACGATCGACGGTTCGACCGCCTCATCGTTCCGCCCCTCAGCCGCGCCGTTCCGGTCGGGTCCGCCCGCCACCCCGGGGGCGGCTTCTTCGTGCGCCGCCTGCGGGGCGGCCGTCGTACGCGCCAGGCTCAACATCTTGGCCGAGCCCATCGGGGCCATGCCGCCGACGGCCAGGTCCGATACGCCCGCCGGGAGGGGCAGAGGCTGTTTGACGGTCGTCCGCTCCCCGCTTTCCTCACGCACCACGGAATCCACAGCCACGAAGGAGGTGTAGGCCGTCAGCAGATGGTACCGGAGGCCGAGTTCGGTGACCTCCTCGATCCGCTCGTCCGACGGCTGCAGCCGGTTGTAGTCGGAGAGGAGGGCCACCCGCTGCCGGGCCCACAGGTAGCGCAGGGCCCTGCACGAGGCCGCCGTCCGGGCCTTTTCTACCGGGATTCTCATCCGATACGGCTTCCCCGCGCCAGTCAACCCCTCGAGGGTCACCGCACCCTCGGCCTTCCCGCGCCACTTGCCGACCAACACGATAGGGCGATCCGCCATCAGGTCCGGGATCGCCGGAGGCTCCACATCATAGGCGTCGAACCCAGGGAAAGCCATGTGCAGGCGGGTCATCACGGGCCACTGCACGAGCCGGCGGAAGCGCGCGGCCGTCTCCGCGGCCTCGCCTTCCCGCAGGACGACGAACGGTTCACCCATGCCGACCCGGGCGAGCCCCTCCACGAGGTGCCGGTTGACGCTCGAACCGATGCCGAACACGAACAGGTTGGCCTCCCCGAGGCCCCGCCGCACGAGATCGAAGGCCTCGGGCTCCGCGCTGACATAGCCGTCCGTCACCAGGAGGATCGACCTCGAAAAGCCTTCGGAGCGCGGCAGGGCCATGGCGCGCTCGAGGGCCGGCAGGAGTTCGGTCCCCCCTCCTCCCCGCTCTTCCTCGATCCGGGCGATGGCCTTCTGGATGTTTTCAGCGGTGGCGGGGAGGGATTGCTCCGCCAGGACCATGGAGCCGCCCGCGAAGAGCAGGACGTTGAAGCAGTCGCTCGGCCGCAGCCCGGAGATCAGCTCACGGAGCATCCGTTTGGAGACATCCAGCGGGAAGCCGTGCATCGAGCCCGAGACGTCCACGACGAAGATCACCTCCCGCGGCGGGACCTCTGCAAGGACCGTCCGCTCGGGGGGCTGCGCCATCAGGAGGAAGAAGTTCTCCTCCGGGCCCTCGTAGAGCAGGAGCCCGGAGTGGACGGCATCGCCGGCAAGCCGGTAGCGGAGCACGAAGTCGCGGTCGCCGCCCTGCCGTTCGGTGTCATGGAGGCGGATGAGCGCGCGCGAATCGCCCTCGTAGCGGATGTCCACCCGGTGGGTGCCGCACTTCGCCTCGCGGATCGGCATCCCCGCGTTCAGGGCGACCCGGATGTCGAAATCATAGGGAGCCGGCTCGCCCTCATGGAGATAGGGGTTCTGGACCCACCCTTCCGCGCCTTCGCCCTCCGCCTCGGACGGACGCTGATAGCGCGGCCCCACCACGGTCGGGTAGAGGAAGGTGTAGACCCGGTCCTCCGGGACCAGGATCTCCGTATAGGACATCTCGACCCGGATCTCGTCGCCGGGCAGGATGTTCGCAACATTCATCTGGAAGACGTTGGGGCGGTGCTGCTCGAGGAGCGAGGCCGTCCGGCCCTCGTCGCGCGCCTGTTCATACGCCTTGCGCGCGGCCTCGCGCTTCTCGATCCGGGCCTCGATCACCCGCTCTCCGATGGTCATCTTCATCGCATAGACCGCGGAGCGTGTCGAGCCCGGGAAGACATAGAGGGCCTCGATCGCCCGGCGTCCCTCGTTCCGGTAGACCTGCGTCACACGGACATCGGCGATGACCCCGGCGATGTCGACCTCCGCCCGGGTCTCCTTCAGCGGCAGGGCATCCACTCCCGGCTCCCCGTTCACCACCACGAAATAGGGCGAGAGGGTGCGCCCCGCCTCATCCCCGCCCTCCGCCGCCCCCCAGACCGGCGGCAGCGTCCAGGATGCCGGGAATGCCGCCCAGGCCAGGAGCATCAAGACCGCCGCCCAAAAACCGACACGACGCGCCTGCGCACCCGCGTCCGAGAAAATTCCGCTCTTCGACATCAGACCCTTTTTTTCCTTCATGGCTGTCCTCCTCTTTTTCGGGTTTTATCATCCTTTATCCGATTGGACAGGACAGCAACGGAAAAGTTCCCGGATTTTTCGAGGCTGGAGGCGCGGCGGAAGATCCGGCTTTGCTCGTCCATGCCATGGGCCTGAACTATGCATGAGCCGCCGGTTCGATCAGAAAAGGAGGTTTCGAACAGGATGGAAAGACGCCTCTGCGGGCCAGGAGACACCCCGCAGGGTCAAGGCTGTAAGATCAGTTCCAAATGCCACGGCTCACCCGCCCCGCGCGCGAGGCCGGCCGGCTCCTGGATCTCCAGACGCCCGAGCGGACGGAGTTCCTGAAGGAGCGCATCGTATCGCTCGGCGGGAACACGGAAAGAAAGCACGCGCGAATCGGGATGGTCCGGTCCGGGCTCGACCCCGATCAGCGTCCCGCCGCACCCGAGGATCGCCGCCTCGACCGCCGAAAGGAGTGCATCCGGGCTGAGGGCAGGCTTTTTCTCCGCGGATTCGAGCTTCTCCTCCAAGGCGGCCTGCGAGAGAACCGGCGGTTTTTCACGCACCTTCGCGAGGCTGAGCGGTTCGAGACCATCCGCCGCAACATCGGCCTCCGGCGCCCCGACCGAGCGTGCCGCCTTCTCGCGTGTGTGCCTCTCGAAACCATCGCCCGCCGCCTGCGAGTCCGCCCGCCCCCCCGGCTCCGCGGAGCCGCCGGCCGCCTCAGGTCCAACGGTCTTCACCACCCGCAGGCGCAGGAGAGGCGGGGCATCCCTGACCCGGGTGACCTGCTCCGCCACGGGGGCCTCGGCAAGCTCGAGGGAGCGTTCGTAGGCCGCCCTGGGCGGGGCCACGGCATCGTCGGGCGGCGACAGGAGCGTCTTCTGGCGGCCGTCGAAAACCTGATAGGCCAAGACCACAACCACCGCCGTCGCGAGGACACCCACGACCTCCAAGGGCCTCTTCGAGCGCAGCAGTTCCCAAACGCCTTCGAGCCGGCGCTTCCAACGGCCCCCTGCTTCCAGACGATCGCTCACCCCTTCGAGAAAGCCGGGAGGCGCCGAATGCCGTGGCATATCGCGCATCGCCTGCAGGCAGAGCTCGAGATCCCGGAGGGCCTCGCGGCAGGCCGGGCACCCCTCGAGATGCTCCCTGACGGCCGCCTCGTCCTCGGCATCCAGTTCATGATCCACATAGAGAGACAGCTGTTCCTGGATCTCCCGGCAGGTCATCCCGTTGCCTCCCCTTTGAGGTTTTCTCGAAGCCGGGCCCGTGCCCGTGCGAGCCCCGATTTGACCGTCCCGAGTTCCAGCCCGGTGGCCTGCGCCACCTCCTCATAGCTCAGACCCTCGATGTCCCGCAGCACGATGAGGGTGCGGGGCGCGTCGGGCAGGGCGGCAATGGCGCGCTGCAGACGGCGCTCCCCCTCCTTTCGGCTCAGCTGCTCCAAAGGGGAGAGCGAAGGGTCCTGCAACTCGGCCATGCATCCCCCCGGGTCTTCGTCGGCAGGGGCATGCAAGGGGACGGTTTTGCGCTTGGCGCGATATGCGGCCGACTGCAGCCGGTTCCGGCAGGTATTGACGGCGATGGCATAGAGCCAGGTCCCGAAGGCGGCCTCGAATCGGAAGGTCTTCAGAGATCGATAGGCCTTGATGAACGTCTCCTGGGCGCAGTCCCGGGCCTCCTCGCCGTCCCCCATGACGCGGAAGCAGGCGTTGTAGATGCGGTCCTGGTAGCGGATCACGAGGGCCTCGAAGGCCTTCCGGTCTCCGCGCTGGGCCGCCCGCACCTGCACATCGTCCTGGTCCCGACCGTCCACGACCCCTTCCACCCCCCCCATCTCTTGGACCATCCTGGAGCGAAAAAGTTCCCGGCGCACGGGAAACGATCCGTTTCACCGGTCAATCCCACCCTTAAAACCAGGCCTCTCCAAAAAAACAGGCCTGCTCGAAAAAAATCAGCCCCCTCTCTCAAGCCGGGCCGATCCACTTCAGGACAAAATCGAGCCGGCCCGTTTCTACCGCCGCCACTGCTCCAGGAGCGGCAGGAGATCCCCGACGGTTTCGAGAATATGATCGGCCTCCTCGGCGACGAGCGTGTCCCGGTCCTCCACGCCGGACAAAACGCCGACCGTCAGGCTGCCGGCGGCCTTGCCGGCCTGGATGTCCACCCGGGAATCCCCGATGTAGACCATCCTGCCCGCTTCGACCTGGAGCCGCTCCGCACAGAGAATCAAGGGGTCGGGCGCGGGCTTCTGCCGCTCCACGTCATCGGTCGTGATCATCACCTCCAGCAGCCTCTCGGCGCCGGCCATCCGCAGCGCGTGGAGTTTGTCGGAGAGGAAGATCCGCTGGGTGGCCGTCACCAGCCCGATCCGGTAGCCCATGCGCGCCACCTCGTGCAGGATCTCGGCGGCCCCCGGGAACATGCGCGTCTCGCGCCGGAAGGTCTCCCGGTAAATCGCCAGAATCGCCTTCCGCGCCGTTTCGATGGTCGATTCCTTCTGAGCCCCGATGTCCAGCGGGAGGACCTTTTCCCAGTCAAACCCGCCGTAGCGGATGGCCTCCAGCAGGGCCTCCCTCGGGACAGGCGGCAGCCCGACTGCAGGAAAGGCCTGATTGACGATCGTGATGTAGGTCCCGATGGAATCGATCAGGGTCCCGTCGAGATCGAAGGACACCGCCTCCACCCTTCCTTTGAAGCGTTCTCCCTGCACCCGCCACCCCTCCCTCGACACGCTTTCACGGTTCAAACAGCTGCGCCCCGTGCATCGTCATCCCGCGGCGCCCGGACAACCACCTCGACCCGGTCTCCGTCGTCCAGGCGCAGGGCGTCCTTGATGCCCACCGGCGCCATGATCTCGAAAACCCGCGAGCCGTGGACGTTCACGCGCTCCTCCGGAATGATCAAGGCCGCCTCGATTCCCCCGATGTGCGCCGGCAGCACCCGCCCGACACAGAACTGCGGATCCGGCGGCTCGAGAACGATCGCCTCGGCATCCATGATCGCCCCCAGAAGCGCCTCGCTCTCCTGGTCCGATTCGATATTCAGGGTGCCAGGATACGGCCGGAAGCCGAGCTTGGCCTCACACTGCTCCTGCACCCAGTCGAGCCGGGTGAAAAAGGCCGCCTGGCCGACTCCGCTCACGATCGAGCCGGTCAGTGTCCATATTGCTGCCATGATCGCCCCTTCGATATGGAATGACGGAACAGACTACTCGAACCACTTCTGCTTCTGGAAATCATCCGGGGATGCCGGCATCGGACCTTTCACCACCGCCCGCAGGACGGAGGCGAGCCGCTCCGCCTCGGGGCCGGACAAGCCCTCCAGGGAACGGACGGCACGGCCGATCGTCTGGTCGATGGATGGCTGGAGCAGGCGCCGCTCTTCGGCCGGCATCAGTTCGTAGGCCTTGACCAGATGACCGACCCAGTTCTCCAAAGACTTCGCGTCGAGGCCCTGCCTCCGGTAGACATACCCTTCGAGCGCGCCGGCCGAGGACGCAAATTCATAAATCTGAGCACAGAGATCCATTCTTCCTCCTTTTTCAGTCTACGTCACCAGGGGACAGCATCCGGCCGACCGAAGACCGGTCCTGTTATTCCGGTTCGTCTGGGGAGGCTTTCTCCCCGCCAGCCCGACTGAGTGGTTTCAGGCCCGTTGTCTGTCGACCATTCGTCCTGCCCACCGACATCTCCAGGCCGTCGGGCTCTACGCCTCTATCCGTTTGATAACAGAAATCGGTGCCGCGGGCAAGCAGCGCCCTCCGGCCGGTCCCACTTCCCTCCATACCCCCTCATGCAGAGGCGCCCTTCAGAGGCCTGCAATCGCTTCAAGCACCTGCAGCGCTCCGGAGGAGCGTTGGACGTCGGGAACGGGTTCTCGGTCGGGAGCTCTTCGTGACGGTGAGCCGGAGCGTCGCCATGCATCCGGCGAGGGGGTTTGCCATCGATGGAAAGGCATTGACAAAGCGACCCGGAATCGAAAACACTGTTGTGCGGAAGGAGTCGGATATGGACATCGAACCGGGACTCGTCGCCACGCTGCGGCAAGGCGTCGAGATCATCAAAGCCATTGTCTACACAAACCTGAGAAACCGGCAGATCGAGCGGCATCCGCTGCAGTCCATGGATTTCACGGTCAAACTGTGCGGTGCCATGGTCAACGAGCTTTTCGGAACGCCCAACCTCGACCCATCGTTCACGGCCTTCAGAGAAGAGCAAGAGCCGCGCATTACGGCCGAGCTGCACCTCTTCGCCGCAACCATGCCCGAGATGCGCATCCCGCTCACCGACGCCCTGCGGATCCAATTCTTTTGCGACAGCCACGAGGGCGTCGACAGCGGAAAGGTCCTGGCCCGGGCCGATGCCTTGAACCTCCTGCTGAGGGAACGGGAGGTTCCTTTGCCGGGCTCCTTCATGCAGCTTGCCCGCAGGCTAGGAGTCGCCTATGAGATCCTGGCGCCCGAATCGCTCGTGGAAGAGGCCATGGATGCGCCTCCTTCACCCAGGAGGCATTGAAAGGCCCGTCCCACGCGCAAAATCCGACGCGTTTCAAACCGTCGGCCGCCACCCGTAAAAGGAGACATGATGGATTTTCCCGAGCACCCGTTCTGGGATTTTTCGATTAAGGTGCATGGCCATGCCGGCGTTCACGAGGCCTGCCTGGCCATGCAGGTCGATCATGCCATCGACGTCAACATCCTCTTTTACTGCTGCTGGAGAGGCGCCGCAGGCGGCGGCCCCGCCCGCAGGGAGGACCTGCTGCGGATCATGGAGGGCTCGAGCGGCTGGCAGAACGAGATCGTCCGCCCCGTATGGACCGCCCGCCGGAAACTCAAACCCCGCTTCGGCGACTTCCCGGTGGAGTTCACGGAGCCCCTGCGCCGGGCGCTGATCGCCGCCGAACTGGACGCGGAGCACATGGAGCAGCTGCAGATCGCCGCCCTGGCGCCTTTCGAAATCGATGCCGCAGCCGCTGACAGGGTGCGTGAAGCCGATGCCCTCGAAAACCTGACCCGGTACCTTTTTCTGCATTTCGAGGCATCCTGCCGGGCAGGCGGCAGCGCCCCGCCCACCGTCCTCCCGGCCGGACTGAAAGCGCCCATCGGGGTTTTGCTTCGCGCCTGTTTTCCGCACTCGGACGCCGATGCTCTGGCCAGCCTGATCGACACATCCTTTTCAAGACCGGCCCCCGTTTGAGGGAAGACCCCCTCGCCGGAGGCGGCCCCGAAATGTGCCGCCAGGGCCTGCACCCATCGGAACGGAGATGCCCTATGTCCTGCTATTTCCGGCACATGAAGGATGTCCTCGAAGAGGCCGGTATCGTCATCACGGCCGAAAACAAACAGAGCGTCGACCGGATCGTCCATTCCCTGGTGGACGTCCCTTACAAGGATTGCTCCCCGGCCTGGAAGGCCGTCAAGGAACAGATCAGAAATGACGCAGGGGCCCGGGAACGCTTCATCGAAAGACTGAAAGGGGCTATGACGGCGCACTGAGGACCGTCCGCCCCGTCACGCACAAAACCCGTCCGCCGCAAGCCCCTGAAGGGCGTCCGGCATCCATTGGGAGGTCATGCCTTTGCCTTTATCGATCGTGGATCTCTATCGCAAGGTGCTTCCTCGAACCAACTGCCGCGACTGCGGCTTCCCGACCTGCTTCGCCTTCGCGAGCATGGTCGTATCCGAGAAGCTCCCGATCGCCAACTGCCCGCATCTCGCGCCCGACCTGGTCGAGAAAGTCCAGGCCGAACTGGACGAACAGTACGCCCAGGGCAAGTGGACCAAGAAGGATCTGGCCGCCGACGCCCTGAAGTGGGCGCGCGAACGGGCCTCTTCCATGACCCTCGAGGCCGTGTCGCAGCGGATCGGGGGAAAAATCACGGAGGAAAACGGGGGCCAGTACATGGAAATCCCCTATTTCACCGATGTCATCCGCGTCTCGGAGCGGGGCATCTTCAGGATGGACGGCGCGCCGCTGGGGCGCTGGGAGCAGGTCTTCCTTTACAACCACATGGCCCAGGGCGGGCGGACCCCGCCCAAGGGGATATGGAAGGCCCTCGAAGAGATCCCCAACACGGTCTCCAAGATCGTATCGATGCGGGAGCAGGTGGAGACGCCGCTGGTCGAACACTTCCGGGGCCGCAGGGAGGACCTGCGGCGGGCGGCGCACGAAGCGGGCGGAAAAGATCTCGGGGATTCGGCGCAGGATGCCGATCTGGCGATCCTCTTCACCCCTTTGCCGCGCATCCCCGTGCTGCTGCTCTTCTGGGATGAACTGCCGGGGGAGCCGTTCGGGGCGAAGGCGAAGCTCCTCTTCGACGTCACCGTCACCGAACACCTCGACATCGAGTCCATCATCTTCCTGAGCGAACGGCTCCGCCAGATCCTTTGCGAGGCGGCGGGCTGAAGCGGACGTCGGTGCGGAGGAGCGGCCCTTCGACCGAAAGGACCGTTCAGCATAAAAAGCCGGCACCCCGAGCGCTCCTGATGGGGTCCACATGCAGTCTCGGCCGGTCTGCCTGCGCGGCGGCGGCTGCAGCGGCCGGGTCCGTCCGCCGGTCTACATCGCTCTGCGAAAGCCGTTTCCCCGTTTGCTGTCCTCGATCGGTGTCATGACAGGGATCCGGATCGTGAAGCGGGTCCCTTCGTCGACCCGGCTCTGGACGGTGATCTCCCCGCCCATCTTGCGGATGATCCCGTAGCAGATGGACAAACCGAGGCCCGTGCCTTTGCCGACCTGTTTGGTAGTGAAGAAAGGGTCGAAGATCTTGTTGAGATTCGCGGCCGGTATTCCGGAGCCGGTATCGGCGATCTCGAAGACGATGTCTTTCCCATCGCTTCGCCCGGTGATGTCGATCCGTCCGCCGGTCTTTTCCATCGCATCCAGGGCGTTGTTGATCAGGTTCAGAAAGACCTGCTGGATCTCCGTCGAAGAGGCCTGGATGCGGGGCAGGGTTTCTTCGATCTCGGTGTGGATCGTGGCGTTGCTGTACCGCGCGCGCTGGGCCGAGATCTCGACGATCTCCTCGACGATCTCTCTCAAATCGACCTCGCGGACCGTCGAGTCGGTGCGGCGCGCAAAACTGAGCAGTTTGTGGGTGATCTCCTTGCAGCGCTTCCCCTGCGTGCGGATCTGCTTCAGGGCGCGCTGGATTTCCGGCAGATTTTCGAGGTCGGGGGGGACATCCTCCAACAGATCCTCGATCCAGCCCGCCTCTTCAGCCATGATGGCCACCGGGTTGTTGATCTCGTGGGCGATGCCGGCTGCGAGTTCTCCCACGGAGGCCAGTTTACCCGCCTCCACGATCTGGTCGTTCATCATTTCCTTTTCGCGATCCGCCTCTTCCAGACGCCGGGCCATGGTCTTCACCCGAACGACCGCCAGCGTGATCGAGGCAAGGGCCCCGAGCAGGATGATGATCGCCGTGACATTGAGGGTGCGCCGGATGTCGGCGAAGGCCTCCGATGTCCGCTGCTGATAGACCAGGAGCCAATCGCCGCCCTTCAAAAAGGCGCTCGCGTAAAGGTTCTCCTGCCCATAGTCGTCCTTCATCTCCAGGATCTGAACCTCGTCCTCCCGCACCTCGGCCGAGAGCATCTTCTTGTAAGGGACGCTCGCCGCCGCCACCTCGAAAAGGGGCTTGGTCTGAAACTGCCCTTCCCGGTTCAGGATGAATGCGAAACCGGTCTCGCCGATCCGGATGTTTTCCACCAGGGTGTTGAAGGCGCCGAAATCGATCGTCGCCCGGAGGACCCAGTCCTTCTCTTCCCAGGTTTTCTTGACCGCCACGATGAAATGCGGAAGGCCGCGCAGCCCGAGAAAGACATCGCTGATGACATAATCGTTCTGCATGGCCTGTCTGAACCACTCGGCGTCCGCATAATGGGCCCCACCCAGGCGATAAGGGCCGGCGTAGGCCACCTGCATCCCATGATCGTCCACCAGACCCAGATCGACGTAGATCGGCCCGATATCCCTCTGCAGGGCCGCCAGGGTCTCTTCCATGAAACCCCGTTGGTTCGACGCTTCGAGCATGCACCGGTGGGAGAGGAACCGGATATTGCCCAGCCGCTCGTTCAGGAACGTATCGATCCGCTCCTTGTGTTTCTTCATCAGGGTGGTCAGATGGGCCCGCACCTTCTCCTGGTACGACGTCCTGAACTGGTAGAAGATGACACCGACGGCGAGAACCATTGGAATGACCGATACGAGCACCGTCGTCAAGATGCGGTTGATCACCAGGGAGTGGTAATCGAGTTTGCCGCTTTCGCTGAACATCTTCATGGGATCTTCACCTCTCGTGTCCGGGGCCGGCCGAGCACAGCCACGACCTCACTCCTGCCCGGGCGCCCGGAGACACCCCGCTTCAGACCGGCTCCATCTGGGCCATGGCCTGCTGCTCCAGGGCACGGATACGGTCGCGAAACCCCGCCGCCTCTTCGAACGCGAGGTCCTGCGCCGCAGCCATCATTTTGTCCGTCAAGTCCTCGATCTCCCGTTCGATCTCGTCCGGTGACCGGAAGGTACCGGCTGCCTCCGCAACGGCGGGGACCGTGAAGTAATCGGCTTCGACCTCGCTCCACAGGCCGTGGTCGATGTTCTTCCGGATCGTCGCCGGCGTGATGTGATGCTCCCGGTTGTAGGCCTCCTGGATCTCGCGCCGGCGTGTGCTCTCCTCTATGGCCCGGGCCATGGACTCCGTGACGGTGTCCGCATAGAGGATGACCTTGCCGTTGACATTGCGGGCGGCCCGCCCGCAGGTCTGGATCAGGGAACGCTCGGAGCGGAGAAACCCCTCCTTGTCGGCATCCAGGATCGCCACCAGGGACACCTCCGGCAGATCGAGCCCCTCCCTGAGCAGGTTGATCCCGACCAGTACATCGAAGGCCCCCAGCCGGAGGTCCCGGATGATATCCATCCGCTCGATGGTCTTGATGTCCGAATGCATGTAGCGCACCCGCACACCGAGGTCCGCCAGGTAGTCCGTCAGATCCTCGGCCATCTTCTTGGTGAGGGTCGTCACCAGCACGCGCTCGCCCCGATCGACCCGCTCCCGGATGCGCGCCAGCAGATCGTCCACCTGCTCGGCGGCCGGGCGCACCTCGATCACGGGGTCCATCAGCCCGGTCGGCCGGATGATCTGCTCCGCCACCCGCTCCGCCTTCGCCAATTCATAAGGGCCGGGCGTCGCCGAGACATAGATGGCCTGGTTGATCTTGCGCTCGAACTCCTCGAACCGGAGCGGCCGGTTGTCGAGCGCCGACGGCAGCCTGAACCCGTACTCCACCAGGGTCTCTTTCCGAGAGCGGTCTCCGTTGTACATGCCCCTCAGCTGAGGAACGGTAATGTGGCTCTCATCGATGACCACCAGGAAATCTTTCGGAAAATAGTCGAGCAGCGTAGGAGGGGGTTCGCCGGCCGCGCGGCCCGTCAGATGGCGGGAGTAGTTTTCGATCCCGTGGCAGTACCCCATCTCGATCATCATCTCGAGATCGAACCGGGTCCGCTCCTCGATCCGCTGGGCCTCGAGGAGCTTGCCCTGCTCCCGGAACGCATCCACCCGCTCCCCCAGTTCCACCTTGATCGCCTCGATCGCCTTCTCGCGGATCTCGACGCTGGTGACGTAATGGCTGGCGGGGTAGATCGTCACCCGGTTCATGTGGCCGAGGGTCTTTCCCGTCAACGGGTCGATCTCCTGGATCGCCTCCACTTCGTCGCCGAAGAAGCAGATCCGAACGGCCCGCTCCTCCTCGTGCACCGGGTAGATGTCCAGCACATCGCCCCGCGCCCGGAAGCGCCCCCGGTAAAAATCCAGATCGCCCCGTTCGTACTGGATCTCCACCAGCTTCCTGACCGCCGCTTCCCGGGAGAGCTCCACGCCCCGCTCCACATAGAGCAGCATGTCCTGGTAGGCCTCGGGCGATCCGAGGCCGTAGATGCAGGAGACGCTGGCTACGATGATGACATCGTCCCGATCGAGGAGCGAGCGGGTGGCGGCGTGGCGCATCTTGTCGATCTGGTCGTTGATGTGCGAATCTTTCTGGATATAGGTGTCGGACTGGGGGATGTAGGCCTCGGGCTGGTAGTAATCGTAATAACTGACGAAATACTCCACGGCGTTGCGGGGGAAGAGGTGTTTGAGTTCCCCGTAGAGCTGGCCCGCCAGCGTCTTGTTCGGTGCGATGACGAGCGTCGTCTTCTGCACGCGGTCGATCACCTGCGCGATGCTGAACGTCTTCCCGGAGCCCGTCACCCCGAGGAGGACCTGGTGGGTCAACCCCTCTTCCAGCCCGCCCGCGAGCGCATCGATCGCCTGAGGCTGATCGCCGCAAGGGGAGAGATCCGTAACGATCTCAAACATCCAGCCTCCAGGTCGTCCCGCCTGGCCCGTCTTCGAGGACGACCCCCATCTCCTTGAGCCGGTCGCGGATCCTGTCGGCCTTCGCCCAATCCTTGCCTGCCCGGGCCTGCATGCGCTCCTCGACCAGGGCGTCGATTTCGGACCGGTCGGCAGACAACCCCCTGCCGGCCATCTCGTCGAAAAAGACATCCGGCGGCGTCTCCAGCAGCCCGAGCACGGAGGCGGCCGCAAGCAGTTCGCCGCGGCCCGTCTGCAGCTGTTCCACGCGGTTTTCCGCCGGCCCGGCGTCCAGGATGCGGTTCAGGTCCCGGACCTTTTCGAAGAGGATTCCGATCGCTCCGGCGGTGTTCAAGTCATCGTCCATAGCGTGCACGAACGCGCCCAGAAAGGTCGTATCGTCCTGCTGCCCCTCCGCCAGGGTCCCGAAATCGGGGAGGCCCTCCGGAGGACCCGCCTCCTCCTCCAGGCGCTTCAGCGTCCGGTAGATGCGGACCAGGCCGGACTGCTGGCCGAGGACGGCGCCTTTGCTGAAATCGAGGGGGCTCCGGTAATGCTTGGACAGCAGGAACAACCTCAACACCTGCGGGTGGTACTGCTCGACCGCATCGCGGATGGTCAGGAAGTTGCCCAGCGACTTCGACATCTTTTCCCCTTCGACCGTCACGAAGCCGTTGTGCACCCAGTAGCGGGCGAACTCGCCTCCGTTGGCGCCGATGGACTGGGCCCGCTCGTTTTCGTGGTGGGGGAACAGCAAATCGCGCCCCCCGCCGTGGATGTCGAAAGACGGCCCCAGGTACCGGTTGCTCATGACCGAGCACTCGAGGTGCCAACCCGGCCGGCCCGGCCCCCACGGGCTGGACCACTGCGGCTCCCCCGGTTTGGCGCTCTTCCAGAGGGCGAAATCCATGGGGTGCCGCTTCTTCTCGTCCACGGCGATCCGGCTGCCCGCCTTCATGTCCTCCAGCTTCCGGCCTGAAAGCGCACCGTACCCCTGAAACGCCTCGACCGAGTAGAACACATCACCGTCGACTGCATAGGCCAGCCCCTTTTCCAGAAGGGCCTCGATCATCGCGATCATCCCTTCGACATGTTCGGTGGCCCGCGGTTCGATGTCGGCCTCGAGCACGCCGAGCCGCCCCATGTCTTCGTAAAAGGCGTCGATGAAGCGCTGCGCCAGAACGCCCGGGTCCTCCCCGAGCTGGGCGGCCCGATCGATGATCTTGTCATCCACGTCGGTGAAGTTCCGGACGTAGGTCACCTCGAGCCCTTTGGCCCGGAGATAGCGCACGAGCACATCGAAGACGATCGCGGAGCGCGCATGTCCGATGTGGCAAAGATCGTAGACCGTAACCCCGCACACATACAGGCCGACCTTGCCGGGTTCGCGGGGCGTGAAGGGTTCTTTTCTCCGCGTCGCGGTGTTGTAAAGCTGTAACGTCAACGATTTTCTCCTTTATGAAGGGCCTGCGCCGGCAGGCGGCTCTATGGCGTTCCCGCCCCGACCGGGCGCAGACTCACGATCGCATAGGCGGCGATCCCCTCCCCCCGGCCGCAGAAGCCGAGGCCTTCGGTCGTCGTCGCCTTGATGTTGATGCATTCGGCAGGCGTCTGAAGGGTGCGGGCGATCCGTTCCCGCATCTCGGGGACAAAGGGTGCGAGCTTCGGCCGCTCGGCCACGACCGTGGCATCCAGGTTGTTGATGCACCAGCCCTGCTGCATCAGCATGTCATGGACCTCATCCAGCAGAATCAGGCTGGAGATCCCCTCGAGTGCCGGATCGCTGTCCGGGAAGTGGCGTCCGATGTCCCCCAGGCCCAGGGCCCCGACGATGGCGTCCATCACGGCGTGGATCAGGACATCCGCATCCGAATGCCCTGCCAGCCCCGCCGGGAAAGGGACATGGACCCCGCCCAGGATGAGGGCGCGGTCCGGCGCAAGGGCATGCACATCGTACCCGAAGCCTACGCGCACGAGCGGTGTTTCATGATTCACGGGACCCATTTTCCCCCGGCCGGCCTCAATGACAACTGCTGCAGCTGCCTCCGGAACAGGAGGCGCATCCCGAAGACCCGGAGGACGGTGTAAAGCCGCTGTCGCTCTTGAATCCGCAGGCGGACATGAGGCGCGTCACATCGGTCCCTTTGCAGTGGGGGCAGGCGATCTGGCTGTCGCCCGAAAAGACCAGGGCTTCGAACTCGCGGTCGCATGCTTTGCATCGATATTCATAGATAGGCATATGATTGATCCCTTCCAAAAATCACTCGTGCCCATCGCCAAACACCCGATGAGCACCGGTACATGTGTAGTCAGATGTCCCGCCGGCTGTCCGGCGGCGGTCCGTTTCCTGCGCCCCCGGCCTCGTCAAGCCCTTCGATCACGGCTGCAGCCAGAAGCGGGAACATGATTTCGTGGTGGCCGACCAGGTTGTAGCCCTTTCCGCCGTCCAGCGTCGGACGGTTGACGACATTGGTCACGGGTCGATAGTGGCGGATGAAATCCATATTCACCGTTGTAAAATGCTGCACGCGGTGCCCCAGATTCCTGACGAGGCTGAGCGCCTTCAAAAAGACCTCCGGAAGGATGACAGCCGAGCCGAGGTTGATATAGACTCCGCCTTCCAGCATCGAAACCGCGCGCGCAAAGACCCGGAAATCCCGGTGGGATGTCTTGCCGATAGCCGCTCCGTCCACGCTCGGGTGGAAGTGGATGATGTCGGTGCCCAGGGCCACGTGGACCGTGACCGGGATATCCAGGCGGCAGGCCTGTGCCAGCAGACTCTGGTCGCAGTGAGGGAAACGTTCCCGCTCGAGCATGGCCCCGACGGCCCGCCCAAGCCCCAGATCATGGGCCGCCCCCTCCCGGATGGCCCTGTTGAGATAGGCGCCGGTCTCCTCCGCCATCCCGAAACGGCCGGAACCGAGCTCGGCCGCGACATCTTCGGAGGTGGAACCCACCATCGCCAGTTCGCTGTCGTGGATGATCCCGGCCCCGTTCAATGCAAGGGCGCTGATCGCCCCTCGGCGCATCAGATCGATGATGACGGGGTTGAGCCCCACCTTGATGGCATGCGCCCCCATGGCGAGGATGACAGGCCGGTCCCGTCCGATCGCACCCACGATGCCGCTGGCGATCTCCAGCAGATCCTTCGCCGCCAGGATGCGCGGCAGGGAGGCCAGCCATTCCTTGACCGAACCACCGGCCCGCCACGGCCGGGCGAAATCGTCCCGGCACACGATGCTCTTGCGCTCCGACAGGGGATAAGAGCGAACGCCGGCCAGCTCGATAGGATCAAAAAGCGTCATCGCAATGGTCAACTCTCGTTCAAGTGCCTCTGAAAAAGGATATAATCAACCAGATGGCACAGCATATGTCCAGCCAAAATATGGGCTTCCTGCACCCTGGCGGTGGTCTTGCTCTTGACCACCATGGCCAGGTCCGCCATCCGGCGGACCTCCCCCCCGTCTCCGCCCAGGAGGGCGGCCGTATAGAGCCCGGCCTTGCGCGCCGCCTCGACCGCCTTCACGATGTTCTTCGAACGGCCGCTCGTCGTCAGCACCAGGAGGACATCCCCCGCTGCGCCCAGCGCTGCGACCTGCTTTGAAAAAACCTGATCGAAGTCGTAGTCGTTGGCGATGCTGGTCAGAACCGATGTGTCCGTCGTCAGCGCAAGCGCGGGCAGGGGAGGGCGCTCCAACTGAAAACGGTTGACAAACTCCGCGGCCAGATGCTGGGCATCTGCGGCGCTGCCGCCGTTTCCGCAAAGCAGCAGCTTGCGGTCCCCGGTGAAGGCCGAGGCGATCTTCTCGGCGAGCGCCGCGATCTGCGCACCCTGTTCGCGGATGAAGGCCTCCTTGACCTCGATGCTCTCCACCAGGATGTCCTTGATGATACGCTCCAAGGATGTCCCCTTTCCTCGATTCGATTCAGTTCACAGGAGCCGGAAAAAGCCTTGCCCGTCTTCGCATCGGCACTTCCGCGGGAATCCGTTTCCAAGGCCGTAAAGCGGTTGATTCGACCGATAATGTATGACCTGCCGCCCGCGATGTCAACCGGAGCGAAGCCGATGGCCGGCCCCCCTCCTCATGGAATCGAAAGACAGGGATAGTCGACGATGACCTGATCGGGGGGTCCGCCGGCAGGGCGCCGCGCACTCCGTTGCATCCCCGGACCCGCTCCCAGAAGCCCCCACCCGGAGTGAATGCAATTTTTTCCTTGTTTTTAGGGGTTTTCACGGCACTTTTTGATTATTTTTTATTGAAAAGGTGTATTTCATGTGCTAGAAAGGCCAAAATTAGCATTGTTACTGACGATTTTCGCAGAGACATGAGGATGGGGTGGGTTTAAGCGGTATCCGTCATTTTATGGACCGTTTATCATTCTGGGGATGAAAGGGGGGAAAGAGAAAGGAAGAAGCTATACTGAGGAAGAATGATCTTTCGAAACCCGATCAGCGACACAGAAGGGGGGACACCATGACAAAGGCCGAGTTAGTGGCAGAAATCGCCAAGAATTCCCAGCTATCGAAGTCAGACGCTGAAAAAGCACTCAACTCATTCATCGATGTCGCCAAGAAGACCCTCAAAAAAGACAAGAAACTGGCTCTCGCTGGGTTTGGTTCTTTTGTGGTCGCCAAGAGAAAAGCACGGAAAGGCAGAAATCCCCAGACAGGAAAAACCATCAATATCAAGGCAAAGAATGTGGTTAAATTCCGACCCGGAAAGGCCCTCAAAGAAAGCGTTTAAACATATCGACATATCTCCAAAAAAAAAGCGGGTTTTCAGACCCGCTTTTTTTGTGGTCGCTTTTCGATGAAGACCCGCGCCCTCTTCTCCCTCACCGCATCCCGCGTGCTATCCGGTGGATGGTTTGGGCGACGATCGTCATCTCCCCCGTCTGAATCGTCCGCACATCCAGCATGACCCGCTCGTGCTCCACCCTGGCGATCACCGGAGGGTCGGAGGCGCGAAGGGCCTTTTCCAGAGACTGCGCCGTCATCTTTCCTGGATCGAGGCAGACCAGACAAGTCGGCAATTCGAGGAGGGGCAACGCCCCCCCGCCCACCTTGGACGACCCGTCGCACAGGCTCACCCCGAGAGCAGCCCCCTCTCCGAGGCCGATCATGTCCATCAGGCTTCGGGCCTTCCGGCGCAGCTCTTCCAGCGGCTGCAGGATCATCCGGAGCGTCGGGATCTCCTGGATGGCCTCTTTGGGATCGCGGTAAAGCCTGAGCGTCTCCTCCAGGGCCAGAAGGGTCAGCTTGTCGATCCTCAGCGCCCGGTTGAGCTGATTGCCCCGAATCGCCTCGACCAGGTCGCGCCGCCCCAGGATGATCCCGGCCTGAGGCCCCCCGAGCAGCTTGTCCCCGCTGAACGTCACCAGATCCGCACCCTGGGCGAGCACCTCCTGGACGGTGGGCTCCCGCGAGAGCCCGAATGCGTCGAGGTCGACGAAACAGCCGCTCCCGAGGTCCTCCATCACCGGCAGCCCGTAACGGCGTCCCAGCTCCGCGAGTTCAGCCAGGGGGACCTCTTTGGTGAAGCCGATCACCTGGAAATTGCTCGTGTGCACCTTCAAAAGCAACGCGGTCTCGGGGCGGATCGCCTCTTCATAATCCTTCAGATGGGTCTTGTTGGTGGTTCCCACTTCGATCATCGTGGCGCCGCTCTTGCGCATGACGTCGGGGATCCGGAACGACCCGCCGATCTCGACGAGCTGCCCGCGGGAGACGATCACTTCACGGCCCTTGGCCAGCGTCTCGAGGGCGATGAGCACCGCCGCGGCGTTGTTGTTCACGACCATGGCCGCTTCGGCCGAGGTCAACTCCCTGAGGATCCCCTCTACGTGCACATAGCGGCTGCCGCGCCGGCCTTCCTTCAAATCGTATTCGAGATTGCTGTACCCTCCGGCGAGGGAACGGAAGCGGTCGATCACCCGTTCGGCCAGGATGGACCGCCCGAGGTTCGTGTGGGCCACCACCCCCGTCGCATTGATGACAGGCCGGAGGCTGGGCCGGGCAAGGTCCTCGACCCGTTCCCGGACCTTCGTCAAAACGGCCGCGATATCGAGATCCTTCGGGTCCTCGATCCCGCCCTCGAGTATCCGGGCACGGAGATCTTCCAGAACTTGATGAATCGCCTTCAAAATCAGCGCCCGGGGGTGGGTCCGCGCCAGGCCCTGAATCTCCTCGCTTCCGAGGAGCCGATCGACGCCGGGGATCTTCCGCAAGAAAATCTGTCTGTCTTCGTTGCCCACTCAAACGCTCCTTTCGTGGATCGTGTCGATGAAGACTATAAAAGACCTCCTCCGATCCGTCAATGTCCATTCCTCCGGCCAAAACCCCTGCCGGGGCCGGAGTCCGGAACGCGGATATCCAACGGAAAGAGAGGAGGGCGTCCCCTGGAGGCCCGGATCAAACTTTGCGCTTGCCTCGGCCCCGGCACCTGTGGTAGAAGGATGGTCGATGTCGATGGTGAGTGTAGCTCAGCTGGCAGAGCACTGGGTTGTGGCCCCAGCGGTCGAGGGTTCAAATCCCTTCACTCACCCCATCATATTCTCAGATCACCCAGAGGGGGAATGCGTTCCCCCTCTTTCGTCTCCCATCCGTGCTTCCTCAGCCGCAGCATCGGCCCGCGTGATCCGTCGAAGAAAGGAACTCCGATGCCCTTTCCGAAGACCAAGATCGTCTGCACCATCGGTCCGGCCAGCGAATCGCCCGAGATCCTGAGAGCCCTTCTTCTGAATGGCATGAGCGTCGCCAGGCTGAATTTCTCGCATGGGACCCACAGGGACCATGCCGCCAAGATCAAGG
This sequence comes from Desulfatiglans anilini DSM 4660, assembly GCF_000422285.1. Lineage (NCBI taxonomy): Bacteria > Pseudomonadati > Thermodesulfobacteriota > Desulfobacteria > Desulfatiglandales > Desulfatiglandaceae > Desulfatiglans > Desulfatiglans anilini. Next base: position 316,018 of record NZ_AULM01000002.1, on the reverse strand, counting down.
CCCTCCGCGCTTTATCCGCTGAACTGAAGAAGCCCGTCGGAATCCTGCAGGACCTCGGTGGACCGAAGATCCGCGTCGGCAGGATCCCGGACCCCGGCATCACCCTGAAGGCCGGCCAGCGCTTCATCCTCACCTCCGAAAAGATCGACGGAACGGCTGTCCAGGTGTCCATCTCCTACCCCACCCTGCCCGACGAAGCGAAGCCCGGGGACCGGATTCTGCTGGCCGACGGCTTTCTCGAACTCAAGGTTCTGGAGGTCGTTCCCCCACGAATCATCTGCGAGGTCATCACCGGAGGCATCCTGACCTCGCACAAGGGCGTCAATCTCCCCTCCCGAACCATCAGCACGCCGTCCATCACCGCAAAGGACAAACACGACCTCCGCTTCGGGCTGGAGCAGGAGGTCGACTGTGTCGCCCTTTCCTTCGTCCGGAGCCGGCAGGAGATCGACCAGGTCAGGGAGATGATCGCCCAGGCCGGCAAGGACACGCCTGTGATCGCCAAGATCGAAAAGCACGAGGCCGTTCAGCGCATCGACGAAATCCTGCGGGCGGCCGACGGGGTCATGGTAGCGCGCGGGGATTTGGGGGTGGAAATCCCGCTCTATGAAGTCCCCATGATCCAGAAAGAGATCATCGAAAAGGCCAACCGTCTGGGAAAACCGGTCATCACCGCCACCCAGATGCTGCGGTCCATGGTCGACTCGCCCCGTCCGACACGGGCCGAAGCGACGGATGTGGCCAATGCGGTGCTGGACGGGACGGATGCGGTCATGCTCTCGGAGGAAACGGCCAGCGGACGATATCCAGTGGAAGCGGTCCGGTTCATGGCGCAGATCCTTCAACAGACCGAAATCCACTTTCCCCATGCCAGGTACCTGGAGCGCCCGGTAGGCGGCGACATCCCGGAAGCGGTGGCCCATGCCTCCTGCACCCTGGCCGAACGGCTGCATGCCGCTGCCATCATCGCACCTACCCGGTCCGGCCAGACCGCACGCCTCATCTCGAGTTTCCGCCCCAGAAACCACCTGATCGCGGTCTCCCCCTCCGAGGAGACCGTCAGGAGACTCACCCTCTGCTGGGGCTGCCTCCCGATCCTGGTCGCAAGGCCTTCCGACACCGACGACATGTTCGACAAGGCCGCCGCTGCGGCGCTCGATTCAGGCAACGTCAGGGAAAAGGACCTGGTGGTCATCACGGCCGGTCATCCGGTATGGGTGCCCGGTTCGACCAATATGGTCAAAGTCCGATACCTTTAGCCGTCTCTTGCGGACCCCGCCGCGGAGTTCGGCCTTCACTGCCCGGCAAACGGGCATCTCTCTCCGGGCCGGAGAGAGACGCACAGCCTCGAGTTCAAGCCTGCCAGCCTTCGGACCCGGACCAATGACGGCTCCCGCCCTTGCGGCATCCACTCGACGGAGCAACGTCCAGGTTTATCCGCCCTCAGCATTTTTCTCCATGATGTGCCGCCTTCATCGAATTTTAATCTTCGGCTAACACGGGTCGAACACCGCACACGCATTGTCTTTCCCATCATCACTCTTTCCTGGCCGGGTTCACCCAAATCAACACACCTCGCCCTGGAAGGACAGGGCCTGGGGCTCCCCCCAGGCCAAACTTATTTCTGAGACCGTTTGGAGGCAACGAAACTGAAAGGGGGTACGGGAGATGCGGAACAGGCCTCCCACGAAATCCTAACCCAATGCTAACCGAATTCTAACATATCTGGCTTTGAATACGGGGTGATCGTCCGATTGCGGGCAGGCTCCCGGTACAAAGCGTTTCAAAAAACCAACGGATGCTCCCCGGCGGCGGTTCAGGGGACGGCGACCTTCAAGCCGAACGAATATCCGACGTGCCTGCCGCCGCCCCTCGAGGCGGAGGGCGGCGGCGGATGCCCGGGCCAGCCGCCTGATCCCGGAAGCGGCAAAGAGGCCGCGCCGTCGATGAGGACACAGGAGCGATATCCCATTTCAGGAGGACCATTCATGCGACAGAAAATCGTGATCATTTTGAGTTTTTTGGCAGTTTTTTGCCTCATAGCGGGATCCGCATGGGCCGGCAGCATCACCATCAAGGGATCCACCACCGTCCTGCCCGTCGCCCAGAAGGTGTCCGAGGCGTACATGCAGCAGTTCCCGGACGTGAAAATCTCCCTGTCCGGGGGCGGGTCCGGCAACGGGATCAAGGCCCTGATCGACGGGTCCACCGACATCGCCAACAGCTCCCGGTTCATCAAGGACAAAGAAGTCAAGCTCGCCGTGGAAAAGGGCCGTTACCCGGTTCCCTTCGCGGTGGCCTATGACTGCATCGTCCCCGTGGTGCACACTGGCAACCCCATCGCCAACATCACCCTCATGCAGCTCAAGGACATCTATATGGGCAAGATCAAGAACTGGCGTGAAATCGGCGGCCCCGACCGGCCGATCGTCGTCATCTCCCGCGACACCTCGTCGGGCACCTACGAGGTCTGGGAAGAAAAGGTCATGCAAAAGGAGCGGGTCTTTCCCGCCGCCCTGCTGCAGGCCTCGAACGGCGCCATCGTCCAGGCGGTCTCCAAAAACCCGAACGCCATCGGATACATCGGCATCGGATACATCGACGGAAGCGTCAAGGCCCTGATGGTCGACCGCGTCGCCGGCACACCCGAAAGCACCCTGAACGGGACCTATCCGATCAGCCGCGCCCTTTACATGTTTACCCAGGGATGGCCTGTGGGCGACACCCTCGACTTCATCAATTTCGTCCTGCATCCCGAAAAGGGACAGAAATACGTCAAAGATGCCGGGTTCGTTCCGCTTTATTGACCGGCCCGAATGCACCATCATCTGACACGGCGGCAGGACGCACCGGTTTGGGGTGCGTCCTGTGCCGCTTCTCTTCGGACGATGCGGCCCCATTGGTGAAATCGACCTACCGCCGCGATCTGCAGTATGAACGGTTCCCCTATGATGGCAAAGCCCGATCCCAGCCACACCGGTTCTGCCAGGCAGCGCAAAGAACGTGCGATCCGTGTCTTCTTCTTTCTGACCGCACTCGCCTCCATCGCCACGCTGTCCTTCATCATGCTGTTTCTCTTCGCCGAGGGCGTGCCGCTTTTCCGCGATGTACCGGTGTCCGATTTTCTTTTCGGGCGGTACTGGTACCCGACATCGGATCCGCCGGATTTCGGGATCTTTCCCCTCATCCTCGCGTCCCTTTCGGTGACCCTGGTCGCCTCGGCCATCTCCATCCCCCTCGGTGTCATGACGGCGCTCTATCTGGCCGAATCGGCCTCGCACCGTCTGAGGCAGTGGGTCAAGCCCATCGTCGAACTGCTCGCAGCGCTCCCCTCCGTCGTCATCGGTTTTTTCGGGATGGTGATCGTCGCCCCGTTCCTGCAGAACACCTTCAATCTCCCGACAGGCCTCAATCTGTTCAACGCCTCCCTGATGCTGGCCTTCATGTCGGTGCCGACCATCTGCAGCATCTCGGAGGACGCCATCTTCAGCGTGCCCCGTGAACTCAAGGAGGCCTCCCTGGCCCTGGGTGCCACCCGCTGGGAGACCATCGCCCGGGTGATCATCCCCGCCTCCCTCTCAGGGATATCCACGGCGGTGATCCTAGGAATGTCGCGGGCGATCGGGGAAACTATGGTGGTCCTGATGGTTGCCGGCGGGGCGGCCATGATCCCGACCTCCCTTTTCGACCCCGTGCGGCCCATGCCCGCCAGCATCGCGGCCGAGATGGCCGAGGCCCCGTTCCGGGGCGACCATTACTATGCCCTGTTTGCGACCGGCGTCGTCCTTTTCCTGTTCACGCTCCTTTTCAACCTGATCGCCGACCATGTCGCCCATCGCTACAAACAGACCGGAGCCGCGACACTTTGATGCAGAAACATCCCGGAACAACCTTGGACCCCCGGGCCGACAGCCGCCTGTCCCTGAAGAGACGATTCGTCCAGAGCACCATGTTCTGGCTCTTTCGCGGCGCCGCCCTGATCAACGGCCTCGCGCTGCTCGTGGTGGTCTTCTTCCTGGTCAAAAACGGCTGGAAGGCCATCAACTGGACCTTCCTCACGCAGCCGCCCATCGATTCGATGACGCGGGGCGGCATCCTCCCCTGCATCGTCGGCACCCTCTGCCTCAGCGTCGGCGCCATCGTGATCGCCCTTCCAATCGGCGTCGCCTCGGCCATCTACCTGCATGAATACGCCAAACCCGGACGGGCGATGCGGATCATCCGCCTGGGAATCAACAACCTGGCCGGGGTTCCGTCGGTCGTCTTCGGCCTCTTCGGGCTCGCCTTTTTCGTCGTCTATCTCAAGATGGGCGTCAGCATCCTGGCCGGCTCTCTGACGCTGGCGGCCCTGACCCTGCCGGTCATCATCGGATCGGCGGAAGAAGCCCTCAAGGCCGTTCCCCAGACCTACCGGGAGGCGTCCCTGGGGCTCGGTGCCACCAAGTGGCAGACCATATCGAAGGTCGTGCTGCCGGCGGCCCTGCCGGGCATATTGACCGGAGCCATCCTGGGCCTCAGCCGGGCTGCGGGTGAAACCGCCCCGATCATGTTCACCGCGGCCGTCTTTTTCACTCCGTCGATGCCCTCTTCGGTCTTCGACGAGATCATGGCCCTCCCCTACCACATCTACGTCCTGGCCACCGCGGGGACGGAAATCGAGCAGACCCGCCCGCTTCAGTATGGGACGGCCCTCGTTCTGATCACCCTCGTCCTGGGCCTGAACCTGGTGGCGATCATCTACCGCGCAAGACTCCAAAGGAAGAGGTGACCCGAATGTCCACGATCCCCGCCGCGAACGAGAACACCGCCGCCGATCCGGATGCCGGCATCGAGGAAGAGGTCAAGATGCAGGTTCGCGGCCTCGATTTTTACTACGGCCCGTTCCACGCCCTGCAACACATCGACCTGGACTTTTTCAGCAACCAGGTGGCCGCCCTGATCGGTCCCTCGGGGTGCGGGAAAAGCACCCTTCTGCGATGCCTGAACCGCATGAACGACCTGATTCCCTCTTCGAGGGTCGAAGGGGAGATCCTGCTCGACCGTCAGGACATCTACCACCCGGATCTCGATGTCGTCAGCCTCCGCCGGCGCATCGGGATGGTGTTCCAGAAGCCGAACCCCTTCCCGAAAACGATCTTCGAAAACGTGGCCTACGGCCTCCGGGTCAAAGGCGTCAAAAACCGCATAACGATCTCCGAGGCGGTGGAGAAGAGCCTCAAAGGGGCCGCGCTCTGGGACGAGGTCAAGGACCGTCTGAACGAATCCGCCCTGGGGCTTTCGGGCGGGCAACAGCAGCGCCTCTGCATCGCGCGCGCCATGGCCGTCGAACCCGAGGTCCTCCTCATGGATGAACCCGCATCGGCCCTGGACCCGATTGCAACCCAGAAGATCGAAGAACTGGTCCACGAACTGAAGCGGGACTACACGATCATCATCGTCACCCACAACATGCAGCAGGCCGCGAGGATCTCGGACCGCACCGCCTTCTTTTACATGGGCCGTCTGATCGAGTTCGGCGAAACCAAAAACATCTTCACCCGTCCCAAACTGAAGCAGACCTCCGATTACATCACTGGCCGTTTCGGTTGACAGGGCGTCGAAAAACCCACTGCTCACAGGCCGAGGAAAATGTTCGGATTCGAACCCCGCAACATCCCGCGAAACCCTGTGTGCCCGTGAGCACACGGCAGCGAAGGGATGAGCGAGACGCACCGGGAGGGCGTTTTTCGGCGGCCATTCAACCCGATCGAAAGGAAGGGCGATGAGGCACTTTCAGCGTGAACTGGCACATCTGAAAAAGCGGATCCTCACCCTGGGGGCCCTCGTGGAGGACCGGGTCCGCATGGCCATCCAGGCCATCGAAACCCGGGACGGGGATCTGGCGCGAGAGATCATCAAAGCGGACCGGGAAGTGGACGAGATCGAGGTCGAAGTGGAGGAGGAATGCCTCAAGATCCTCGCCCTGCACCAGCCGGTCGCCGTGGACCTGCGCTTCATCACGGCGGTCATCAAGATCAACAACGATCTCGAGAGGATCGGCGACGAGGCGGTCAACATCGCGGAGCGGGTGGTCAACATTGCGAAGCGCCCGCCCCTGAACGTGCCCTTCGACTACAGCCGGATGACCGAAAAGGCGGAGAGCATGGTCAAGAGCAGCCTGGACGCACTGGTCAACATGGACGTCGATCTGGCTTACAAGGTGTGCCTCATGGACGATGAGGTGGATGAAATGAACCGGCGGATCTACGACAAGGTCAAAGACACCATCATGCTTCACCCCGACCGCGTCGCCTACCTGATCAACATGCTTCTGGTGGCGCGTCATCTCGAGCGGATCGCGGACCATGCCACGAACATCGCCGAAGAGGTCATCTACATGATCGAGGGGGAGATCTCCCGCCACCAGAGGAACAACTTCCAGCCGGGTGACAACCCCTGCTGATCCCTGGAGAGGGCCTTTCAGGCGAGTCATCCCGGCGGTCGGATCGACGCTGACTGGAAGGGCGCGCCGCCCCGCGCCTTTTCCGGCCGCTGAGGCACCCGGAAGAAACGCTTGGTCACTCGCGGCGGGAAACGTTGAGCGTCACAAATTGGCGGCGGCCCGCCTTTCCGGCGGATTCTTCCAGAGCTCTTCGGTGCTGAAGGAGGTCAGCGCACAGTCCCCGGCTCATCCGATTGCCCCGAGACGGCGACCCGGAAAGGCAGCGGGCAGGCCGCATCCGCAGCAGCCCTCAGACGCGCCTCTTCGGCCCTCAGGATATCCAGAAGCATCAGGGCCTCCAGGGGTTCCAAATCCACCCCCCGGCCTCTGCGATCCCGGATCCGAAGCGCTTCATCGTCCACGTGGATCGTCAAGGTCTCCTGCATGGTCGATGACTCGGGCGTGAAACCCCCATCAGACGTCGAGCGGTTCATATGATCGCCCTTCGGATCCCTGCCGGGCGCCCTCCAGATCGCCCAGAAATTCCATGACGGCCCGGTTGAAGGCAGCCGGCTGCTCCCGGTTGGAAAGATGGGCTGCGGACTTCAACACCACGAGCCGGGAGTCTGGTATCCGCTCATGCAGGACCTCCGACTCGGAGACCGGCGTGCCGGGGTCGTCTTCGCCGACGACGATCAGCACCGGAAGAGCGATCCGACCCAACGCCTCGGTCAAATCGAGCCGCCGGATGGCATGACAGCAGCCTGCGTATCCTTCCGGCGGAGTGTCCAGGATCATGCGGCGCACGGGCTCCACGAGCTCCGGGTGCTCATCACGGAAGCGCGGGGTGAACCATCTTTCCAGAGTCGGCTCCACGTGCTGAGCCAACCCTTCCCGAAGCGTGGCCTCGATGCGCTCCTCCCAGACGGGCGCAGCCTCGGGGGGAACCCGGCTCGTCGTGTCACAGAGGATCAGGCTTTTCAACGCCTCCGGATGCAGCAAAGCCAGCGTCTGGCCGATCATCCCCCCCATGGAGATCCCCATAAAGTGCGTTGGCCCCAGACCCAGGACGCCCAGCAGTTCAAAGATGTCGCTTGCCAGCATCTCCAGGCTGTAAGGGCCCGGCGGGGCATCGGTGCCGCCATGGCCCCGTGTGTCGAAGCGCAGAACCCGATAGCGGCTCTTCAGCGCCTGGACCTGCGGCTCCCAGAGTTCAAGGCTGGTCCCCAAAGAATGGCTCATCGTCACCAAGGGCGCTTCGGGGGGTCCCTCGAGGCTGTATCGGATCGTTATATCGTTGGCTCTGATCTTCATCCCTGCCTTTAAACCTCCTCGCCCCGAGGCCCGCGCCTGCCCGTTTTCGAAGCACGATGGCGCTCCGGGCCCCTATGGCACGTAAAGATCGCTCTTCTCCCAATCCCGCTGCTCCTCTTGAAAGTCCTTGAGAAAGGACCTCCCCCGCCTGTTTTTCAGGTCGTAGATCGCGTGCCGGAGGATCGCGATCGGAACGCCGCCCTTCAAATGCACCGTGATGTCGTAACGGCTGAAGTCGGCGATGATCCCCCGGATCACCTCGCCCTCGAGCAGGGTGAAAAACACCACTTCTCTCGACATCATCAGGGGAAACAGACTCTTGTTCTTGACGAAACGGCGGGCGCCCGCTGCCAGGATCGGATCAAGATTCATCGATCGAACCTCCTCGTCGATCCGGATCATCCCCCTGACCCTGGAAGCGACCTCGAGCGGATAGAGCAACTTGATCTGAAGCTTGGACAGGTGCATCTCCCCCCCGCCAGGCTGGGAGGAGAGGATATCGTATTTCAGGTTCTTGTAGATTTTGCACGCAATTACGCGATGCCCATGGATGTGCAATTCCCAGGGTTTGCGGGATTGCGCGGCCGCATCGAAGATCGACCGCTCGTAGTTCTTCTCCAGATAGGGTTGGAGTCCTTTGAGATATCCCATCGCTGCCCGCACCTTCCAAACCGGACACACCCTGGAAGCGTCTTTACGTTTTCACGCCTTCGTGACCGGCCGCCGCTGTTCGAAAGAAGGAGTTGTCCGTTTGCAAAGCGGCCGCCGGCGCTCTCTGCTGATTTGTTCATATTATAGCATATTCCGCGAAAATTGGCAGGGCGTTTCCGGGTCCAACGACCGCAAGGCGATGCGCCCTCGACAATCAGGCGAGGCTTTCCCGCTCATCAAAATCTCATGCTTTGATCATGCTTTCCAAATATCCCCGGGGGATAGTGCCCTATCAGAAAACAATCATCCGGGGGAGGAGGTGAAGGCAGAATCGGCTGCGGAGGAAGAAACAGGGGGAGAGGGTTGTGAACGTTATCATTCAAATCAAGGAGATGCATTGGACTTGAGAAAACGATTCCTTTTACTGGCTGTCTGTACGTTCTTTCTGGCCTCGGTATTTTCCGGACCAGCGTATGCGGCTGAAGTGGATATCCTGGTCAACAAACTCGTCGAGAAAGGGCTGCTGACACGCGACGAGGCGGGCCAGCTGCTCTCGGAGATGCAGGGCGAGACGGAACGCCAGAAGGCCGAGATCCAGCAGGTGGCGCAGGAAGCCGCCAAGGAAGAAACCAAGGGGAAGCTCGTGGAACTGCCCAAGTGGGTGGAAAAAATCAACTTCAAGGGCGACCTGCGCCTCCGTTATCAGAGCGAGGACATGGACAACGACAACAGCCCCAGCCGCGACCGCTGGCGCTTCCGCTGGCGGGTAGGCCTCGAGGCGGAGGTGAACGAGCAGTGGACGGCCGGCTTCGGACTGGCCTCCGGCAGCGATGACCCGCGCTCCACCAACCAGACCTTCGAGGACACCTTCCAGACCCCGGATGCACGGATCGACTACGCCTTCGTCAAGTACGCCCCGGCCGAATGGGTCGATCTGCTGGGCGGCAAGTTCAAGAACCCGCTCTGGGGCGCCAAGGACCTCCTGTGGGACGGGGACATCAATCCGGACGGTTTCGCCGCATCCCTCAAACACAGCATGCAGGACGGCCGTGTGAAGCTCTTCTTCGTCCCTGCCTGGTTCATCCTCGACGAATACAAGGCGGACACCAGCGACCCGTGGATGCTTGCCTTGCAGGCCGGGGCCCAGTACAGCTTCACCGAGGCAGCCTATGTGAAGGTCGCCCCCTCTTTCTATAAATTCGATGCCCTCAAGGGGAACAATTTCGTCCACAGCGCGAAAAGCAACTCGGTCGATAAGAACGGCAAACTGATCTACGATTACGATGCCTGGACCGTGGACGGTGAATTGGGCTTCCATTTCGGCGGACCGGTCCAAATGGCGGCACTCTTCGGTCAGTATGTCCAATCGGACGCCGACAAGGATGACACCGGTTATCTGTTCGGCGCCAAGATGGGCGCAAAAAAGGTCAAAGCCTTCGCCGATTGGCAGCTCAAGTACAATTACCGCAAACTGGAAAGGGATGCTTGGCCGGACTTCCTGCCGGACAGCGATTTTTACGGCGGAGCGACCAATGCCGAGGGGCATGAGGTCGAGTTCGTCTTCGGCCTCGCGAAGAATGTCACGATCGGCCTGGATTACTACTTCGATGTCGAACCCATCGATGCCGTCGACCCCGTGAAAAAGCAGGACCTTCTGCAGGTCGACCTCATCGTCAAGTGGTAACCGCGCCCTGGAAGGCAGGCCAAGTTCCCGATCCTGCCTCTCCAGGGGCCTTTCGGACCCGATCCGCATCCCCCGGGTAGAACCAGCCGCCCGGACTTGAAACGCGCAAACCCGCCCCATGATGGCCGTGCATCGGACGCCGGCCTTGATGGGGCGGGAATTGAAAGCGGCATCCATGCCGGAAGCCATCATTGCTAGAGAAAGGAGGACCCTATATGATCACGGAAAGAGAAGTGGACAAGTTCGTGTCGATCTTCGACTTCGAAAACTGGGCGGCGATCGGTCTGCCGGATCAGTTGGCAACCCGTGTCATGGTTATTCACGATCGGAAAGCGGGTCGCACGGATGTCACCATCCTGAACAAAAACCTGGCGCTCGATACCCATGAACGTCTTGCCGAGTGGTTGAAGACGCACGTAGACACCTACGAAATACCCCGCCAATAGGCCACCCAAGGCAGAACCCGGCCGCGTGACCGGCCGCCGCTCCGCGGCGCCTCAGCTATCCGGTTCGCCTCACCCTCCAAGGGAATCCCATCCGACAAACCCTCAGGGCCGCCTCCCGGGTACGGGCGAATGAATCGAACAAACGGCCCAATCCCCTCGCCGATTCCGAACGGTGCAGCAGGCAGCAGCCGATGCGCTGCGGCTTTCCACCGGCATCCTCGAAGGCCTGTCGCCGAGCGGGCGAAACGCCCATCACCAGGCGCTTTCGGGGCCGACCATCGCACCGATTTCATTTGCCACGCCGACTACATTTTTGTATAATTTGGTTTTATATCCGTTCAGCCTATCCTGACTGCGCTGCGAGGCATTTCTTCCATGGACGAAGCGACCCATCTGGATAAGATCACCTGTCTTTATGAAATCACAAAGGCGATCCACGCCTCGCTCGATCTGCGCAAGAGCCTCTATAAGGTCCTGGATCTGCTTTCCGAATATCTAGGGATGAACAGGGGTTCGATCACCCTTCTGAACCCTGAGACCTCCGAGATCCATATCGAAGTCGCCCATGGCATCTCGTCGGCGGAGATGAACCGCGGGCGGTATCGCCTGGGTGAAGGCATCACCGGGCGAGTGATCGAATCGGGGCGCCCCATGGTCATCCCGCAGGTGGACGAAGAGCCCCTCTTCCTGGATCGGACAGGCGCGAGGCGAGCGATCGACAAGTCCAAGATCGCGTTTCTCTGTGTGCCCGTCATCGACGGGACCAAGGTCCTGGGGGCCCTGAGCGTCGACCGGATGCCTGACGGAGGGAGCTCGCTCGACGAAGACGTCCGGCTCCTGACGATCATCAGCAGCCTGATCGCCCAGAAGGTGAGCCTGCTCGAAAAGATCACCCGGGAAACCGATCAGCTGCGAGAAGAGAACATCCTCCTCAGGAAGGAACTGAACCGCAAATACAGCTTCACCAATATCATCGGCAACAGCCGGAAGATGCAGGAGGTCTTCTACCTCATCACCCAGGTCGCCAAAAGCAACGCGAACGTCCTGCTCCTGGGGGAGAGCGGCACAGGGAAGGAACTGGTTGCCAACGCCATCCATTACAACAGTCTTCGAGCCGAGCAGCCGTTGATCAAAGTCAACTGCGCCGCCCTGCCCGCCAACCTTGTCGAGGCGGAGCTGTTCGGATACGAGAAAGGGGCCTTTACGGGGGCGAACGAGCAGAAGGCCGGCAAGTTCGAACGGGCCCACGGCGGGACCATCTTCCTGGACGAGATCGGCTCTCTGGCCCTCGAAAGCCAGGGAAAGCTCCTGCGCGTCCTGCAGGAGAGAGAACTCGAAAGGCTGGGGGGCAACAAGGTCATCAAGGTCAACATCCGGCTGATCGCCGCCACCAACCAGAATCTCGCCACCGCCGTCGAGGCCGGAACCTTCCGCGAGGATCTCTTCTACCGCCTCAACGTCTACCCTATCTACCTCCCGGCCCTTCGCGAACGGGAGGCGGACATCCTGCTCCTGGCCGATTATTTCCTGGAAAAATACGCCCGGGAGTACAGCAAAGACATCAAGCGGATCTCGACCCCCGCCATCGAGGCCCTGACGCAGTACCACTGGCCTGGGAATGTCCGGGAGCTCGAAAACTGCATCGAGCGGGCCGTCCTTCTCTGCGACGACCAGGTCCTGCACAGCTACCACCTCCCGCCCACCCTGCAGACCGCCAGGGACACCGGGACGCTGCAATCCGATTCGCTGCAGGACGCCATCGAGCGGTTCGAGCGGGACCTTCTGATCGATGCCCTGAAAAGTTCGCGCGGCAACATGCGGCAGGCCGCCAAGGCCCTTCAGACGACTGAAAGGATCTACGGTTACAAGATCAAGAAGTACGGGATCGATCCGAAGAAATACCGGTGAGGGCGAACCGGATCACACCTTCGAGCAGGGACGCTTTCCCGTGAGTTGGAAGGAGCCGGACAGGCGGGCATCGGGCAAGAGGTGGTGCAAAGGCCGACGTCAGTCCTTGTTGCGGCTTTTCACCAGTTCGATGAACATTTTCAGACTTTCGGCCGTACCGAAGCTCTCTTCGAAGAGGCGCTCGCTCCAAAAGGTCAAGCCCAATCTGAAGATCCGGTGGATGGCCTCATCGGCGCCTTCGGCACCCTGCAATTTGACCAGTTGATAGAGCAACTCCTGGGGCACCTTGATCGGGTAGACGGCGCTGTCCGAATCCAAGGCGGCGTCCGGATCCGCGGCGGATTTGAGATAATCCTGAATGCCCTTGAGGATCTTGAGGTTCAGGAATTTGCGCTGGTATTCCTTTTCGTCCATGAAATCGAGGACCATCCTTTCATTTCGAGTATAGAAACCCGGTCCCCCAAAGTCAACAAAGGCGGCGTGCAAACGATGGAAACCCCTGCAGCAGAACTGACCCGGACGATCGGGGATATCCCGATGTTCGAAGGATTGCCCGCGCGGCAGTTGGAGGAATTGGCGCAGATCGTGAGGATCGACGTCTTCGAGAAAGGCGGCGTCATCTTTTCCGAGGGGGATCCGGGCCTGGGGTTCTTTGTGCTGGTCGAAGGGCGCGTCAAGATCTACAAGATCTCCTGGGACGGGAAGGAACAGATCCTGCACATCTTCGGTCCCGGCGAACCGTTCGGGGAGGTGCCGGTTTTCGCCGGGCAGCGTTTCCCGGCCCATGCCGAAGCGATCGAAAAAAGCACCCTCCTATTTTTTCCACGGGAGGCCTTCATCGACTGCATCCGCCGCAATCCCGATCTGGCCCTCGATATGCTGGCCGTTCTCGCCAGGCGCCTCCGCGTGTTCACCGTACTGATCGAAGACCTCTCCCTCAAGGAAGTCCCGGGCCGGCTGGCGGCCTATCTGCTCTACCTCAGCCGGAGAAGCCGGGGGAGCCTCGATCTCGAACTCGACATCTCCAAATCCCAGTTGGCCGCCCTGCTCGGCACCATCCCCGAGACGCTTTCCCGCATCCTTGGACGGATGAGCAAACGGGGTTTGATCCTCTCGAACGGACCGCGCATCGAGATCCTCGACCTTGCCGCATTGCAGCAACTGGCCGAATCCGGCACAGGGCTTTAGGCGGCGGCCGCTGTCCGCCCGGTCTCACGGGCCGGTCATCGAGGAGGGGGGATTCATGGCCGGACGAGCGCCCGCAGAGCATGACCCTGCCGACTTCGGCCGCGCCAGGCGGTCGTCAGACGTCCGGACCGGTCAGTTCTTGCGCATCAGATGAGTGACAGCCTCCTCCAACCCATCGATGGTCAGCTCGAACATGGGGAATATCTCGCGTATGGCGTGGATCGAGCGGGTGTAGGGCCATTCGTCGGACATCTTCGGGTTGAGCCAGGCCGAAAAACGAAAGGTCTCGGCGATGAACCGCAGCCGTTCGATGCTCGGCCGGTTGGAGCGCTCTTCGACGTGGATCGAGCCGTCCGTCGCCATGAGTTCGTAGGGCGCCATGCTGGCGTCTCCTACGATGATGAAACGGGTATCGGGATCCAGCCTGACCAGTTCATCCACCCGGAACGATTTGCGGTACCGGGAGGGATCCTCCCAGAGGTTGTCGTAAATGGTGTTGTGGAAGAAGAAGGTCTTCAACTCCTTGAACTGGGAGCGCGCATAGTTGAAGAGGGTCTGCACGACCGCTATGTACGGGTCCATCGACCAGCCCCCGTTGTCGATGGCGAGGATGACCTTGAGGCGGTCTTTCAGGCTCCGGTCGAAGACGATTTCGATCTCCCCTGCGTTGCGCATGGTCTGATAGATCGTCTTGTCCACGTTCACCTGGTCCTTTGGACCGGCCGGCATCAAATTGCGCAGCCGCTTCAGGGCCTCCCCGATCTGGGCCTGAGTCAACGGGCCTCCCTGGGAATAGTCCCGGTAGCGGCGGTCCATGGCGACCTTGATCGCTGATTTATTCCGGGAGACGCCTCCAACGCGCATACCGCCCGGATGGTATCCGGAATGGCCGACCGGCGAGGTCCCGCCCGTCCCGATCCATTTGCTCCCGCCGTGGTGCTCCTCGGTCTGCTCCTTCAACCGGTCCAGAAAATATTGCAGCAGCTCCTCCGGGCTGAGCTTGTTCAGCTTCGACTCATCGACCCCGAGCGCATCGGCAATGGCCTTCGGATCCTTGAGCCACTCCTCGAGCATGAGCCGCGCCATTTCCTCCAGTTCGAACGCCTCCGGCGCCTTGAGCTCCGCCCCTTCGAAATGATGGGCGAAGACCTGGTCATAGAGGTCGAAATAACGCTCGCTCTTGACCAGGATGGCGCGCGCAGCGGTGTAAAGCTCCCCCAGGGAGGTGATCATCCCCTCTGAAAGGGCCTTCTGCAGCCGCAGAAAGGAGGTGGGGGATACCGGGATCCCCACCTGTCGCAATAAATAGAAAAATTGGGTGAACATACGCTCCTGTCCGTCCAGGATTGATTCGGCTGCCGCCGGGCCTCGCTATCGCCCAAGGCCGATGGGCGCAGGCCATCCCCTCCACCGGCGCATCAGGCACCGGCCGGTTCGAGGTGGCAGGGATGCCGCGTCGGCCCTCTCAGATCCGCATGCGGGAGACGGCACTGCGGGCCAGGGTAAAATCCGGGCTTTTTTTGAAAAGGACGCCCAGGTAGGGGAGTTCGCCCTTGACGAGGTCCTTGACATTGAACTCCGGATCGGATTTCAAGGCTCTTATCCAGTTGATCAACTCCCGGGTGGCGGGCTTCTTCTCCGTCCCCCGGATGCCCCGCAGCTGATAGAACGCCCGCACCGCATGGTCCAAAAGCTCCCGGCTGATATCCGGAAAGTGCACCGAGATGATCCTCTGCATCATGTCCGGCTCCGGAAAGGCGATATGGTGGAAATTGCAGCGGCCCAGGAAGGGATCCGACAGGTCCTTCTTGGCGTTGGAAGTGATGATGATGACCGGGCGATTCTTGGCCTTGACGGTCTTGTCGATCTCGATGATGTCGAATTCCATCTGGTCCAGCACATCGAGCATGTCATCCTGAAAGTCGGTGTCCGCCTTGTCTATCTCGTCGATCAGCAGGACCACCTTCTGGTCGGCTGCAAACGCCTGCCCGATCTTTCCCATCTTGATGTACTCTTCGATGTTGCTGACATCGCGCTGGGAATCGCCGAAGCGGCTGTCGTTCAACCGGGTGAGCGTGTCGTACTGGTAGAGGGCCTCGACCAGCTTCATGCTGGATTTGACATTCAAAACGATCAGCCGCATGTTCAGCGATTCGGCGATGGCGTGCGCAAGCATCGTCTTTCCCGTACCGGGTTCGCCCTTGAGAAGCAGGGGCATCTCGAGCGCCATCGAAATGTTCACGATATTGGCCAGTTCCTCGTCCAGGACGTACTTCGACGCCCCGGTAAAAACGCAGCCATCCGATCCGGCGGCCGATGGGGATGGTACCTTGGACATGTCTAGACTCCTTTTTTTGCGCCTTGCTAGAAACGGAATATTTTCACAAAGTAAATGCCACATTCGTT